>DASTJX010000252.1:0-6748 GCA_035716265.1 Nitrospira sp. | reverse complement strand
TTCCTGCTGAATGTCGCTGCAGGCTGAGAGCAACATAGAGAGGAGAAACGCTCCCACGATTGCCTTCACTCCAGTCATATTCCGACTCCTATCCTCACTTGTGACAGACGACTACATTCTACGTCTCCGTGCCTCTTGTGTTCCATCGTGAAAGTGCTGACGATGCACTG
Organism: Nitrospira sp.; assembly: GCA_035716265.1. Taxonomy (GTDB): domain Bacteria; phylum Nitrospirota; class Nitrospiria; order Nitrospirales; family Nitrospiraceae; genus Nitrospira_C. The sequence goes on along the minus strand of DASTJX010000252.1, from coordinate 6,578 downwards.
TCCAAATGCTTCGCCGGTGCCCGCACCACCGTTGTTTTTGCTAGCAGAACCGTCAGGGAAGGCGAGGCTTTCGCACAGATCGGCGTTGGGTGCGGAGGACCGGAGTGATTGCAACGAAGAGGATCAGCCAATAACGACCAAATTGACCTGGAAACGAGGGGGTGCCGACAGGAAACGAGGGGGGCCGACAGAAATCCTTAAACGATGGAGAACCGCAGATGACTCGAGACCATACCCGCCTGATGCGCCCGTACCCGCAGTCTACGCAGAGGGAGCAGTAGGTTTGACCTCAGTGGGTTTTTTCCGCGTCGGGATACCACGGACTTCGAGAAAGAGAGGCACCGGACTATCAGGCAGTGTAAGCGGGCGACGAAGCATCCACTTGCCTTCCGGAGGCGCAGTATTGTTGGAGAGAGGGACGAGTTCCCCCGTCTCGGCATTGAGCAACATGGGTGTGGTGGCCTTCTTCCAGCGCCGAAAGTTCCATAATCGTCGCCACCTCCCTGATAGTGCCATGATACTCTCCCAAGAGTTTTGGTGAAATGCCGGCAGTTCTCGGTATTGTTATCCCCTCATAGCAACTAAGATACCACTGCACCTTCGGGACGCCGTAATCAAAACTGAATTGCTGTACATAAGCTTTTGTACCAATCAGTCTTTGATTGGTCTTCCACACTGATCCTGAGACTGTAGGTCTTCTCCCTCAGTGAGTGACACCTTTGGACAGGGCACCGCCAGGGCGAGGCTTACAGCACGTTCAGCTCCAATGGCGGGACGTTTTCGAAGGTCGGTGGCAGGCAAGAGTATGCGAACGGCCGCCCCTCGCGAGTCGGCTTGCAATTATTCCTTAGCGGCGCTCAACATCGTGGATAAGAACCCAACGAATAGAGAGTAGCGTCCTTAGTCCACGCGATCTGCTCAGAAAAGGAGATGCACATGGCAAAAAGGTGGAATGCCAAAGCTTACGCCGCTGCCGGTCCCACTGCGTCACTTGCGCTCACTACCATTGCTCGGCGAGATCCCACTGAGCGGGACGTACAGATTGAGATCCTGTTTTGCGGCATCTGCCACTCCGATCTCCATACGGTACGCGACGAATGGAAGAGCGTCATGCCGACCGTTTATCCCTGCGTGCCTGGTCATGAGATCGTTGGTCGCGTGACGAAGGTCGGCTCGGCTGTCAGCAAGTTCAAATCAGGAGATCTCGCCGCCGTCGGTTGCATGGTCGACTCCGATCGGACGTGCGGCGAGTGCCAGCATGGCCTTGAGCAGTTTTGCCCGAATATGACGCTGACCTACAACTCTCAGGACAAGTACCTGGGCGGCGCCACGTATGGCGGCTACTCCGACGCGATTGTCGTGGACGAACGATTCGTCCTTCGTGTTCCTTCAACGCTCGATCCCGCCGGCGCGGCGCCGCTGCTTTGTGCCGGCATCACCACGTATTCGCCCATGCGCCATTGGGGTGTCACCAAAGGCAAAAAGGTCGGGGTTGTCGGCCTCGGGGGCTTGGGCCACATGGCGGTAAAGCTGGCTCATGCGTTAGGGGCTTATGTGGTGGTCTTCACCACTTCGCCCAACAAGAAAGACGATGCGCTCCGCCTAGGAGCTGATGAGGTCGTCGTTTCGCGCCATCGTGATGAGATGAAGAAGCAATCGGGTAGCTTTGATTACATCCTCGATGCGGTCTCGGCCGATCACGACATCAACGCCTATATCGACCTACTGCGCCGCGATGGCACGCTCACCCTCGTCGGCGCGCCTGAGAAACCGCTCGCCGTGGCTGCCTTCAGCTTGATTTTTGGCCGGCGCAGTCTCTCCGGCTCACCAATCGGCGGTATCCCAGAGACTCAGGAGATGCTCGACTTCTGCGGGACGCACAACATCACAGCGGAGGTGGAAGTCATCCCTATTCAAAAGGTAAATGAAGCTTACGACAGACTGCTGAAGTCGGATGTGAAGTACCGCTTCTCTATCGACATGGCTTCGCTCAAATCCGGATGACCAAGGTTTTGACCGTTTGATCGAAGTGTGTGAACGGTAGACCAGGCAGGATAGAAGCTAATCCGGTTGGTGCCATGACTTGGCATAAGAAGACTGTGCTCTAGCGTAGCTGTCCCTCAAGTGACGAGCCTCACGGTTCGATCAAGCGGGTTTCCGAAAGAAGGGGTTTTCGCCATCGTTTAACGATGACAAAGATGGGGGCCAACCATCGAGCCAGCGCTGTCGGCCCTCTCGACGGTGTTCGAGGCTGCCGTCCGTGCGAAACCGGATTTCCCAGCGGTGGCCCTTGTCGTCAGTGCGAAGAAGGAAAGGAATAACGCGACCGCTTTCTCACAGTGTCGGCGGTTCAATGGAAGAAGGCCGAGGTGAATGTGGACCGGTTAGTAAGGTTTGACTCACTATAAGGTTTGACTCACTATCATGTTCCTCTTCGGTAAAGTCAACAAAGTCAACTCAAAAATTTGGATTGACATCGGGTCGGGCCATTCATCGCCAAACGTGTGCTGACATCTCGGGCTCAGTCTGGCACAATCGTGCTTTGACGGTGTGCGGTATGCCAAGACCGGAAAGACCATGAATCACGCTCGGGCGAAGTTCACGGGGAGTGCGATAGGTGCGTTGGTGTTTGCCGTCGCTCTGAGCGCGTGCCGGCCCCTTCCGACAGCTCAAACCACATCCTCCCCGGCGGTGCCACCTAAGAGCGATCCTGTTGTCGATATGACAGGCAAGGTGCAATCACTGCAGAAGCAAATTCAAGAGCGGGATAAGCGTATTGAGGAGTTAGAGGCCCAACTGGACGCACTAAAGCTCATTGATGAAGATCGCGAGAAGCAGAGAAAGCCTCTTCGTGCGCCCACGTCGATGGAGCCGATTCAGTAAAGCGCAGTCATGCCTCGCTACGGGGCGTCCAATTCAGAAGGTTCCGATTTCTCGTCCTACTACGACTTTCCGAAAAGCGCCTTCGAGTGGCTTGCGTCGCCACCACTCGCGAGCGCATGATCCTTCCTCAGATCTTTTTTGAGGTCTTCGGTGAGTAGCTAGACAGTGAAAGGCCCGCCGTGACGTCCTGGCCTCTCCCCAAACATGACCCCTGGTCGACGCCGTTTGCCGAAGCGTTGCTCAAGCATCTCGATCTTTTTTCTGGAGCAACGATTTTGGATGTGGCTTCAGGGCATGGCATTCCTGCCTTCTATCTTGCCGAGCAGGTCGGTCGAACCGGGCAGGTAGTGAGTATCGATCTGAGTGCGCATCAGGTGAAGAGTGCGAGGATGATTCAAGGGCAGCAGCTCCCATGGTTACGCTTCGAGTGTCTCGATATGCGCGCGCTGCCATCGAACCTGCCGAGTTTTGATCGGATCACGGGAAACTTGTCGGTCATGTTCTTTCGGCCGGATCGGTTTGCCACGCTACAAGGTTTGTCGGCTCACCTCAACCCCGGTGGACAAATGGTCTTGACGTTTCCGTCGCTGGGCACGTTCGATTCCCTGTGGCGAAGGGTGGATCAAGAAATGGCAGCGCGGCGCTTGCCAGCGGAACGACGCCGGCTTGAGACCTATGTGGGTGAACGACCGTCTGCAGCGCAAGCCCGTGAGTGGCTCGAAAAGCTCGGCTACGAACGCATCATCGTAAGCGAATACCCCTTGGAAGTGACGGCCGGTCACGGACGCGCATTCTTGCATGATCCGCTGTTGCGTGGCGGGTTCCTCGATGACGTGTATGAGTGTTTCGACGACGCCATACTTGCCGATGAAATCATGACGGCCGTATCTGATGACGTCGCAAGTTTTGCGCCTCTGATCGCGCTGCGGTGCGTGCTGTCTGGATGGAAGCCCTCAGGAAGCGAGGGTGGGAAGGTCAGAAGAAATAGTTGACCGCGAGTGCGTCACGTTGCTCTCGGCTTGCTGCCTGGCAGCCTACCGGTGAACGTACCAACCGCCGCTCCACCAGCGGCAATAAAAAGTGTGGTCTCTCCAGAGGAGACTGGAGTTATGCCGGCGACTGGACCGACGAAGAGTGAAACTGGTCTAGCGTGGATCGCCTCGCATGGCCGTCGCCGGCAACATCTTGTGATGCTCAATCACTTGGGAGGCGGATAAAGGGAAGAGGCCTGTGCGGACCACGATTTCCTGCCCGTCGCGGCTGTACACGAACCTCAAAAATTCGTGTAGCTCGGGGTCCCAGTCTTTGTCGGGATGCTGATTGATGTACAAGTAGAACGGACGGCTAAGCGGATACTCTCGGGACATGACTGATTCAACTGTTGGTGCAACTGCTGTCCTCCCGGTTTTCTCGCTGACCGAAACCTCTCGAACTGCCGATGTTCCAAGTCCAATGCGACTGTAGCCAATGCCATACCGGTCTTTCCCTACCGCCACGATGACCGATGCCAAACCGGCTTCGGTTTTTAAGGACCGTTTCATTTTCCCACTGAGCAGCATGGCTTCCTTGAAGAACGATCTCGTGCCACTCGATCGATCGGGAGGTCCGTACAAGTGAATTGGAGCGTTAGCCCAAGCGCCTGCCAACCCGAGTTGACCCCATGTTCTCAGGTCCGCCTTGCCCCGCTTGTGAGTCGATGAAAAGATGCCGTCGATTTGCTCTAACGTCAGACTCTTGATGGCATTTTCCCGGTTCACATATACGGCGATCGCCCCGTAGGCGATGATAAATCCTAGCGGCTGATGCCCATGTTTAGAGGTGAATCCCTTGATTTCTTGCTCAGTCAGTGAGCGGGGCGAGGCCAGCAGTTCCACATCATATGAGCCGAAGTGGCCTGCAGTATCACCATCACCCCGGCGCATCCTGGACAGCCCACCGACGAACGCATCTACAGCACTTCCCTGAGATCCCCGAAGGCCTTGCACCGCAATCGTCGCCTCGGGCTGTCGCCTGCGAAATTCCATTGCTAATTTCAACAGCAGCGGTTTCGTCGCGTCCGACCCGACAATCGTCATGCGCCCCCGCACCTGTGCGTGCGCGACGTAGGTCTCGATCGAAGGATCAATGGACACCCCGGATCTCTCTGTGCCTTCTCGTTGACCGTATGAAGGACAAGCCAATAGAGCAACCAGTAGGACTGTTCCGGCTCGAGAGACGGATAGCAACCAATGGAGGTTTACGCTGTTCTTCATCCCGGTGAGTCGATAGAGCGTGATTAGGACGATCACGCTCCTAGTGTACAGCTAACACAGTAGGCTTCGCTGCACTCATTTGTTCCAGTTCCGCGTGGGACACCGTTACGGCCCGGTATTGGGAGCAGATGGAAGTGTCGTCGCGGTGGTTTCATGTCCATGCGAGTTCCCAGATTCAGAGGTGGCCTTCTGCTTCTTGATCGACCCTCAGGGGTTCTCCGAGTATCCCACCTACGTCTCCCGTGAATAAGATGGCGATGGTCTCTCCGCGGCTCAACGAGAGTCGGCACATGATGCGTAAACGAATGAATCCCCAGATGCATGAAGGCACTGCTTCGGAGTGCAATTGGTTAAACGTGGAGGAACTTGCGGACGTGGAAATCACGTCCGAGGATCCCGCTTATCCTGTTGAGTCGGCCTTGGTCGCTGGCCTGACTTCAGGGTGGCGGGCCGCAGAACCGGGTGATCAGACGATCCGGCTTCTGTTCAATCGCCCGCAACAGCTCAAACGGATCTGGATCAATTTCGTTGAGCTCGAAGCCGAACGTACACAAGAGTATGTTCTGCGTTGGTCATCGGATAATGGGCAGTCCTTCCGTGAAATTGTCCGGCAGCAGTGGAACTTCAGTCCTCCACACACGACCAATGAAATAGAAGACCATCATGTTGAACTGCCTGCGACAAAAATTTTAGAGCTGAGCATCAAGCCGGACATCAGCAATGGACCAGCAGTTGCTTCGCTCTCGTGCATGCGACTCGCCTAGCGAACAGGCGATGTTCCTTGTCACATCCCCTCCGCCGGGACATAAGACCCGATCAGACGCCTTGCCAGTATGCGGCTCGTCATCAACCAACGAACCGGGCCAATATCCGGTGAAAGCTTCTCGCTACGCGTGCAAGTTGTCCAATTCATGAGAACAAGTTGTCTCCAAGTTTGAGAGAGTGGTCACACACGAAGGGGCATACATATATCTACATATAGAGGGATAGGTAGCGAACGGGTATGGTGCGCCTTTTGCAAATGTGCACGCAGGTGGCTTCATCCCATCTTTTTCGGATGGCGAGAGATGTTTCACCTTCAACAAAGGAGGGATTGATAATGCATGTCCACCGTATGATTCTTGGATCAGCTTTGGTCCTACTTACCGGCTGTCAGACGATAGGCGGGGAGAGCATGCCAACGTTGACGCGCACGGGTCAAGTCAGGGACGTCGTGATACGGGATGTCGTCGAACCGACATCCGTGACAGTAAACCCGGGTGACGAGGTTCGCTGGATCAACAAGCGTCAGGGCACTGTTCGAGTGGTTTTCTTGAATCCCATAACAGAGAACCTGACCTGTCAGCGCAATTTCGGCGGACCGTTGGGGTTTGGAACAAAACGCAATGAGTACTCGGCCAAACTCGGCTCCAACAAGACGGCAAGTCTGTGTTTCCGGGATTC
>DASTJX010000251.1:0-3693 GCA_035716265.1 Nitrospira sp. | reverse complement strand
TCCGATCCGCTTCTAGAGGCTCTCACGGCCATCATCATCCTTCGCTGCCGGAACTCCGCCGGACCGCACGAAAAAGTTTCTGTTGTTCTTCCGAGGTGAGGGGCTTCCACCTGCCCGAGGGCAGACCGGCCAGCGTGATGTGCATGATCCTGTTTCGATGCAGGGCCAATACCCGGTACCCCAGCGCCTGACACATTCTCCGTATTTGCCGGTTCCGTCCCTCAGTTAATATGATCTTGAATTGTTTCAAACCCAAGCGCGTGACGCGACAAGGCTGGGTCTTCCTTCCAAGAATGACGACGCCCTTCGCCATGCGATCAAGAAAGGACTGATCGTAGGGCCGATCGAGCGTCACCTCGTACTCGCGTTCGTGACCGAACTCGGTGCGCAAAATCTCGTTGACGATGTCGCCGTCGTTGGTCAGCAGAATCAAGCCAGAGGAATCCTTGTCGAGCCGGCCGATGGGAAAAATCCGTTCCGGATGGCCGATCTCGCTGATGATGTTTCGTGGTATGTGACTTTCACTCGTCGTGGTGACACCGACCGGCTTGTGATACTTGATATACACTCGCGTCTGCCCCCAGAGGATCACCCGCCCATCGCACGCGATCACATCTCCTGTGCTGACCTGGTCACCCAGTTTGGCGACGGTGGCATTGACAGTCACCCGTCCCGCCCCGATCAACCGATCGGCTTCCCGTCGCGAGCAGATGCCGTGCTCGGTGAAGAATTTGTTGATGCGAATCTTATCCACACCCAACGGAGGACTAGTGCGCAGGATGCTCAAAATGACCGCTCAGCAAGGCCGCAACGAGCGACTGACTCGAAGCGTACTTTGTTCGGTACGTTGAGGGTCGGAGCGATGTGAGAACGAAGCTGGCGGGCATTTTCAGCATCCTGTCAGTGGACTCGTCGGCCCGCCTTAATGCGGCCGAGGATGCGATAAATGAGTCTCGCGATACAGAATTGCGGGGCGACGAACCCCTTAATCGGAGCTATTTCGCTGATGTCCATGCCCAGAATGCCCGGCCCGTTGGCGAGTGCCGTGACGAGATTCAACGTGTCATACCAGCCCAACCCACCGGGCTCCGGTGTGCCGAGCGCCGGCACCAACGACGCATCGAGGCCGTCACAGTCGAAGGTCAGGTACACCGGCCCTTCGCAGGATTTCACAACCTGAGGAATCCAGCGACTCGCTTTCCCCTCATACGGACCGGATGGATCCAACAATTCGGCAGCGAAAAATGTGGAAATCCTATCGGTGCGTTTGATGCGCTCGATTTCCTCCGGACAGATCGATCGGATGCCAACCTGCACGAGAGGCAATCCATCATCTACGACGCGCGCCATGACGCTGGCATGGCTGTACAAATTATCCTGATAGGCATGCCGTAGATCGCCGTGCGCATCGATCTGAACGACGCTCATGCTCGGATACTGCTTGGCATGCGCACGAATCGCCCCCAGCGCTCCGGTATGTTCGCCGGTGAGCGTGACCAGAAAACGACCGTTGCCGATGTGAGCATGCACAAACTGCTCGATCGCATCCACTGCCTCGCGGTCGATTTTGCCTTTGAGCTCAAGTGGTGCGCCCGTGGCGATTCCGCCCCACTCCCGAAATGGCTCGCAGCGAAGCGTTTCATCGTAAAACTCTACTTGGTGAGAAGCTTCAATGATGGCCGAAGGGCCTTCATCAGAGCCCAGGATGTAGCTGGACGTATGCTCGTAGGGTGCAGGAAGAATGTACACACCGGCCTGGTCTGGATGACACCAGGGCTCTTCAAGACCGAGGAAATTATGTTGGGAGCCTTCCCATCCTGCGGGAAGCGTCATGTCTATGTACTCGCAAGCCGCGAGAGAGGCCACTGCGCCGCCGGATCTTGGCAGCCCGGATCAACGACGGGCCCGCTTCGGCAGATTCTCCAGAGGAATGAATACAGCCAACGCCACGACAGTGATCCATCGCCCGGGCTTTCCAATTGCCGACTGCGTGATGTTCAAAGTCCGCACGATCTTTCCACCCATCTTAAACACTTGTTCTCGTTCTTTCCACGCGATGTTAGGATCGAATTCCACCCCCAACGTCGTGGCCAACATCTGCGCAGCGAGGTCTTCTGTATATTCCCCCGTTTCCTCGTCGGTTTCACCGTGAGCGTGATGCTCCGATAAATAGCCGTACGTGCGGCGGTCCGTCGGGATCGCTAATCCGATCGACGCGGAAATGAGACGGTTGCGCTCGTTGGTTTCGGAACGCGCCATGACGCAGTGCGTGATTTCGCCCGGGTTCAGAAGTTTTTCGCCGCGCTTCCGGGGGATAATCTTGCAATTGGGCGGGAGAATCGACGAGACGCTGACGAGGTTGCAGTAGGCGACGCCGGCGCTGCGAAGCGCTTGCTCGAAGGACGCCAGCTTTTCCCGGTGGATGCCGACTCCTCTGGTCAGAAACATGTGCGTAGGTACCATCGTCTCCTTCTCCCTTGCTTCGTCCGGTCGGCGTTGCAGTCGGCCACAAACGTCAAGGCTGGCGCGAGTTTTCTAGGCACAGGGTCGCTGTTGTATCAAGAATGTCCGCGGATCGCAATATCCTGAATGCTTTTTTGCTAGGCACTCGACGGCGGCCTGACGTGTAAGACGAGGAATCTGGGTTCGGTCATCTCTTCAATCGAGACCCGCAACCCCTCCCGGCCAAGACCGGAGTCCTTCACGCCCCCGTAAGGCATATGCTCGGCCCGGAACGTCGGAATCTCGTTGGCAAGTACGGCCCCAACTTCCAAATGTCGGAACGCATGAAATACCTTGTTGACATCTTGCGTGAATACCCCGGCCTGCAGCCCATAGTCGGAACGGTTCATGGCCTGAAGAGCTTCGTCGAAATGCCGATAGGGCGTCACGGTGACCACTGGACCGAACACTTCCTGGCAAGAGACCTTCATCGTCGGCGTGACATTGGTCAGCACGGTGGCTTCCACGACGGAACCCATGCGTTTGCCGCCTAAGAGCACCCGTGCACCTTGAGCGACTGCTTCTCCAATCCATTCTTCGATGCGATGCGCCGCCTGTTGATCGATCAACGGGCCAACGACCGTCGCCTCGTCGTTGGGATCGCCGCCCTTCAAACGGGCTACCTGGAGCAGCAATTTCGTCGTGAAGAGATCAGCCACAGAGTGGTGCACGAAAATGCGCTGGACGGAAATGCAGGTTTGCCCCGCATAGCCGAATCCTCCGCTCGCACAGCGTTGAGCCGCAAAGTCCAGGTCGGCATCCTGTTCCACGATGACGCCGGCATTGCCTCCCAGTTCCAGTACGACTTTCTTTTTGCCGCACTTCGCCTTTAACATCCACCCGACCGCTGCACTGCCGGTGAAACTTAAGAGCTTGAAGCGAGGATCCACGACCAGGCGCTCTGCGACGCGGTTGTCACAAGGCAATACGTTGAGAGCGCCGGGTGGAGCTCCGGCCTGGAGCGCCACCTCCGCCAACAGTAGGGCGGTCAAAGGAGTTTGGGGCGCCGGCTTGATCAATATCGGATTGCCGGCAGCCAAGGCAGGGGCTACCTTATGGGCGACAAGATTTAGCGGGAAGTTGAATGGCGTGATTCCGAGCACCGGCCCGATCGGCACCCGACGAAGAATGCCCAGATGAGACTCCATGCCGGGCGTCCAGTCGAGCGGGATGACCTCGCCTGGTATTCGC
>DASTJX010000250.1:0-12675 GCA_035716265.1 Nitrospira sp. | reverse complement strand
CCGGAAAGCCGCCTCGACCATCAGTGGTGCGATCGGCAACAGGTCCTTGGAACTATCGACATTCTTTGCCTCGCCCCGCCACAGTTCAACGAGCGGACCAGTGGGATTCGACTGTTTGAAATCCACGACGACGATCACCAGTTGATGAGTATACATGCCCGGACCTGCCGATGATGGAGCGGATCCTCTGGGCATCGTATAATCTACGCTGGTCCCTGAACCTCCCGAACTCACTCCCCCAGTTTTGGATGTCCCCTCCCGAGTCTTGTACAACACAAACACCCCTAGATGCGCTGTCTGTGGGCTCGTCTTCCTGAAATCCCGAGCGTCCATTTGGTGCGCCACAATGTCGGCATACTTGGGGAAGGACGGATCTTTTTCAACCTCGACTACCGGGAGCACGGCATAGGTGACATGCGTAGGAATCGCTGTGTCAGAGTTGCGAGTTCCCGTCACGGTCACAACGGAAATTTGGCCGCATCCAGCGCAGATCAATAGAAACCAGCAGGCGATAAGACCGCTGACCTGAGACGTCATTCGGGTCCCCTGTTTGCCCGATAAATGAGTACAGATTGGAGAGGCGTTTGGTTCCACGTCATGAAGGGCAGCTACAGAAGGATGGGTTCCGCCATGGAGAGCCAATCCTACAGGGTGACATCGAAGGTTTCCACTAGCAGTTTGGCTGACACGACACTTCCAGCGCAAGTGCCAGAGGGGCCAGCACCGAACAGCATGCAAGAAATCCGGCCACACACTTGAACAAACGGTCAATTAGCATCCTGTGACACCATCCGCTTTGATTGCGTTTCTCAGCGTGTTGAATGAGGACATCAAGACGGGGCAAACGGTGACATCGGGCACGTGATTGTGACGGGCACTGACTTGCCTCAGATACCAACGGCGGGGGCGCTCCTCCTCTAATGAGCCCCCCGCCTTCCCTATTAAGACTCTTTCTTGATTTGCTCGGCGAGATAGTTTTCGAGCCCGATCTGCTTGATCGTCTCCATCTGCGTTTCGATCCAATCGATGTGCGAATCGACATCCTTGGCCATGTCTTCCAACATGTGGCGGGTAGTGAAATCCATGACCTTCGCGCAGTGGACGACGCCATCGTTCAATAGTGCCAACATTTCCTGTTCTGCCTTCAGATCGAGTTTCAACTGCTCGGGCACGGTCTCACCAACATGCACGGTATTCATCCGCTGGACGTTCGGCAAACCTTCCAGGTAAAGGATGTGTCCGATCAACTCGTCGGCGTCTTTCATTTCGTCAATGCTGCGCTCGCGCACCTTGTGGTACAGGCGCTCGTACCCCCAATTTTCACACATCTTGCCGTGCACAAAATATTGGTTGATGGCCGTGAGATCAGCCGTCAGAATCTTGTTGAGCAGATTCACCACTCCTTCTTTTGCCTTCATACGGTCCTCCCTTCACAAACAGTAAGATGCCGAATCCTCGTACCTGTAAAGTCATTATCATCGGGACTTGTCGACGCGTCAACCTTGCTACAAGCGCGTTTTTGATTTCATCTCTCAGTTTCGACGACACAAGTTCTCAATCTCGAACGAGTGGAGACAAAGACGAGACGAGGATTGCTGTTGAGTGAGGTCAAGAGAAATGAGTGGAAAAACAGAGACGTGCAGAGAACCGCTTATCCCGCTTCCCGATAGCCGCAGTCTTCGTTCCGACACTGCACGCTGCGGCCGGCTTGCTTGCTCACTTTTTCAATCAGAAACGGCGCGCTACAGGTTGGGCAGGCCTTTGGAATCGGACGATCCCACAAGGCATATTCGCAGGCCGGATACTTGCTGCACGCAAAAAACGAGCGGCCTTTCCGCGTGCGCTTCTGGACCAGATCACCACCACATCCAGGCTGTGGACATTTCACGCCCAACGCGAGCGGCTTGGTCGTTTTGCACTCGGGGTACGCGGAGCAGGCGATGAACTTGCCGAAACGTCCGGTCTTCACCAACATGGGGCTGCCGCATTTCTCGCACACCTGGTCGGTGGTGAGTTCCTGCTTCGGAATGATTTTGATCGTGCCGTCAGGCAGTTTCTCAAAATTTTGCGTGTTCTTACAGGGCGGATCCTCCTTGTAGCCGGGACAGGCCAGGAACTTTCCGTTCCGCCCCCACTTGATCTCCATCATCCGGCCGCACTTCTCGCAGGGAATGTTCGTCGGAGGCTCGACCGTATCCTTCGGGCCTGGAATGTTCTTAGCCCTCTCCAAGTCCGCCGTGAAAGGATCGTAAAAATCGCGAACGGCATCCACCCAGGGTTTGTTGCCTTCTTCAACTTCATCGAGTTCCGCTTCCAGCTGTGAGGTGAAGTCGACATTCACGACGTCGGGAAACCCCTTCAGCAGGAAGTCATTGACGGTACGGCCGGTTTCAGTGGGAAGAAACCGCCCGTCTACTTTTTCGACGTACTTGCGTTCCTGGATCGTTGAAATGATGGCCGCATACGTCGAAGGCCGTCCAATGCCTTTTTCCTCCAGTTCCTTGATCAGCAGCGCTTCGTTGTAGCGCGGAGGCGGCTGGGTGAAGTGCTGCTTTGACGTCACCCCGGGGATGGTCTGCTCTGCCTGTTCGACCAGACGCAGACGTTCGCCTTCCCTCAACTCGGGAAGTTGGCGCTCGGCTGCATCCTCAACCTCTTCCTCCTGTTTCGGTTTCTGGGTGAACAGTTCCTTATCGACCCCCTCCATATACACAATCGTATGGCCGGGAAACTTCACGATTGTCCCGCTGGAACGGAATATATAGCGGGCGGATGTCTCGAGCGGCGTAGATTCGACGCGTGTGACGTCTAAGATCGCGGGAACCATCTGCGAAGCAATGAAGCGGTTCCAAATCAACTTGTAAAGATTGTATTGATCCTGCTCCAGAAAGGGCCGGATCGATTCCGGATCGCGCGCGGCCGAGGTGGGCCTGATCGCTTCATGGGCTTCTTGTGCCGCTTTCGAAGTCTTATAGACATTCGGCACATCAGGAAGGTATTCGCCACCGAACCGCTCCTGAATCACCTGCCGGGCGTCAGCCGTCGCTTCCTGCGAAATTCTCGGCGAGTCCGTTCTCATATACGTGATGAGACCGGTTGATCCTTCGCTGCCGATCTCCACTCCTTCGTAGAGTTGCTGCGCAAGGGTCATCGTCTTTTTGGGCGTGAAGTGCAGTTTCCGAGCCGCCTCCTGTTGCAACCGGCTCGTGATGAAGGGGGCAACGGGATTCCGTTTCTTTTCCTTCCGCTCGATGGACGTGACCGCAAACGCTTTGCCCTCGATCGCCGACACGATTTGACGGGCCTGTTCGGCGTTTCCGATCGACGCCTCTTCTCCATTCATACTATGGAGCTTGGCCTCGAACGGCGGCGGGTTGGTCCCCGCAAGCAACACGATGATCGACCAATACTCTTCCGCACGAAACGCTTCGCGCTCGGCCTCCCGCTCGCACATCAGCCGGACGGCGACGGATTGGACCCGACCCATTGAGAGACCGCGGCGGACCTTGTTCCACAGCAACTGGCTGCCTTGATAACCCACAATCCGGTCAAGAACACGGCGAGCCTGTTGCGCGTTCACCAGCTTCATATCGATCTGGCCAGGAGACTGCAGGGCCTGCTTGATTGCCCGCTCCGTAATCTCGTTGAAGAGAACCCGAAAGACTTTCCCGTCGCTCTTTTTCTTGGACTTGCCGCGCAGCTCCTCCGAGAGATGCCAGGCAATGGCTTCCCCTTCGCGATCAGGGTCGGGCGCCAAAAAAATCTTGTCGGCTTCCTCAGCCTTCTTCTTGATATCAGCCAGAACCTTGGACTTTCCCTTGATCGTGACGTACTGGGGCTTAAAATCGCGTTCGAGATCGACACCGAGTTTGCTGGTCGGTAAGTCTTTGATGTGCCCGACCGACGCCATGACGGTATACCCTCGCCCCAGGTACTTGCTAATCGTTTTCGCCTTCGTGGGAGACTCTACGATAACCAGCGATTTCGCCATGTGGGCTCCAGATTCACAACCGTTCCCTCTATCATCCGTACCAAATATAGCAGATGAGTGCAACCAGGCCGCGGGACAATGGACGGTTTACGTCTTGAGATACCGTTGTCCAGGCAGTTGACGCACGCGCCGTTGGAGCTCAAGTGACAGGAGCGAGGCCATCACCGCGGCCACGGGCAACCCGGTCCGCTCATAGAGATGGTCCACCGTCAGCGGATCGTACGAGAGCGCATCATACACCAGCCGTTCATGATTTCCAAAATCTTCGGCGACGGCGTTCTTGCGAGGCGTGGACAGTCGGGCGCGCGTCGCCGGATCAAGCTGCGGCCAAATGGCGTCGATCACATCCCGCCCCTCCTCGATCAATGCAGCGCCCTCCTTGATCAAGGCATGTGTGCCTCGACTGGTTTCGACTCTCACAAATCCTGGGACAGCGAACACTTCACGTCCCTGCTCGGCCGCGAGACGCGCGGTAATCAACGATCCGCTGTCGATGGCCGCTTCCGTGACAATGACGCCAATCGACAGCCCGCTGATGATTCGATTCCGCCTCGGGAAATGTCCGCTATGCGGTGGGGCATCCAGCGGTAATTCCGAAACAACCGCTCCCCGCTCCTCGATCTCATGACGGAGCCGCTCATGTTCTGCGGGATAGGTTCTCCCGAGTCCGCAACCCAGCACAGCGACGGTGCGCCCGCCGGCTGCAAGCGCACCTCGATGGGCGGCGGCGTCGACTCCGCGCGCCAAGCCGCTGACGATGGTGATCCCCGCGCCTGCCAATTCGGTTGCCAACTGCTCCGTGATCACGCGCCCAGCCGGCGTGGCGCGCCTTGAGCCAACCACCGCAACGGCCAGGTGGTCCGATTCATGGAGCGACCCCGAGACGTAGAGGAGCGGGGGCGGATCTGCGATCGTCCGAAGACGCGACGGATAGGCCGGATCCAGAATCGTTCGCACGGTGATGCGCTTTCGCTCGATGGCCTCAAGTTCCCTCGCAATACGCCGGCACCCATCAGGGTCCGGTCCTCGCCTGATTGCGTCGGCCAATCGAGGGCTGCAGCCCCTGTGTAATAGCTCGTCCGCCGATGCAGCGAGAACCGCGTCCGGACTCTGCCATTCGCGAACGAGGGCGAGGATCGTATGATCGCCGACTCCTTCGAGCGTTCGAAGCCTCATCCAGGCTTCGAGGGAACCGGCTTTTGAAGCCGCGAGAGATGTCACCCAGCCTCACTTTGTGGTAGGACTCGACCGCCGGACAGGTACCCGGTCGTGGAGTTCTGCTACATCACCACGAGATCGTACTGCTCCAAGTGCAATTGTTCATCGGGCATGACGAGGACTTTGGCGACGCATTCCCGCTCGAGCGCTTCAAGGCCCTGCCGTTCCTCGTCTTGGAGCAGACCTGCCACGGAGGGATGGGCGCCGACGACAATACGCTGTTGCTCGGCGCTACTGCCAATCTTTCGAATCTCGCGGAAGATTTCGTAGGCCACTGTCGTCGGTGATTTCGTGTATCCGCGGCCTTCGCAGTACCGGCACGGTTCTGAGAGCGAGCGCAGCAGGTCCTCCCGCACACGCTCACGGGAGATTTCGATCAATCCCAGGTCGGAGATGCGGGAAATCCGAGTACGAGCTTTGTCGGATGCCATAGCATCCACCAGGGCATGGTACACCTTGTCCCGGTTCTTTTCCCGCTCCATATCGATGAAGTCCACGATGATGATCCCACCGATTCCCCGCAGCTTCACCTGATAGGCCACTTCCTTCGCCGCTTCCAGATTATTACGGAGAATCGTTTCCTCTTGGTCGCGTTTGCCTACAAAGCGGCCCGTGTTCACATCGATCACCGTCATGGCCTCCGTGTGATCGATCACCAAATATCCGCCTGACTTCAGCCACACCTTTCGACTCAGTGCCCTCGCCATTTCCTGCTCGACACCGAGGTGATCGAAGAGGCTCTCGTCCTTGTCGTAAAAATGGATGCGCGAGGTCTGCTCGGGAGAAAAGCGCTGGACGAAATCGCGCACGGCGTCGTACTCCTGACGTGAATCGATCCACAGGCGCTCGACTTTCTTGCCGAATAAATCGCGCACGACCCGGAAGCTCAGGCTCAGATCCGTATGCAACAGCGCCGGGGCCGCCAGTTGATCGCGCTTCGTCTTGATGTCTTGCCAGAGTACGTGCAGAAAATCGACGTCCGATCGTAGTTCTTCCTCCTTCACGCCCTCGCTGACCGTTCGGACGATGTACCCACAGCCCGGATGGCGGACCCGCTTCATGATGTCTTTCAAGCGCGCACGCTCTTCGTCCCGAGCGATCCTGCGGGAGACGCCGATATGTTCCACGTTCGGCATGAACACCAGGTAGCGTCCCGGCAAGGACACATAGGTCGTCACACGGGGGCCTTTGGTCCCGATCGGCCCCTTCGATATTTGCACCATCAGCTCCTGCCCTTCTGTGAGCAGTTGCTCGATGGGCTTGCTGCTTTCCCGACGAGGACGCAACTCGTCCCCGTCTTTATCGTCTTCATCAGAATCCAACAGCGTGTCGCTGGGTTCTGCATCCAGGGACAAATCGGAAACGTGCATGAACGCGGCCTTCTCCAAACCGATGTCCACGAAGGCCGCCTGCATGCCTGGTAGGACCTTGGCGACCTTTCCTTTATAGATGTTACCGACGAAGTCCTTGTGCTTCGCCCGGTCCCCGAACAGATCGGTGACCACGCCGTTGTCCAACACCGCCACACGGGTTTCTTCCCGCGCGACGGTTATCGCAATTTCCACACCCATACTCACTCCTTCCGTTCAGCGGATCCCTCGAAGCGGCGCGAGGTGGAACGCGGGGCTGACCCAGGTTCCGCTACACTCCTTCCCGCCGATCCGACGGTCCGCACACATGTAGCACAGACGGCCGTCACCACGGACCGCCATCCATTCAATAAAACAAACTCAATCGCCGCCGTTTCACGTTCAGTAGCAACCCGAGCGAGGCCATCGTCATGATGGTTGCGCTGCCGCCGTAACTCATGAGCGGAAGGGGGATGCCGACGATGGGAAACATGCCTGCGGTCATGCCGATGTTCACCACCACGCAAAAGCACAGCATGGAGATGACGCCCACCGCCAGGAGGGCGCCCAGTTCATCCTTCGCGCGCGTCGCAATTTCGAGCGACAGCCAGATCAAGGCGACGAACAGCAGCAAAAGGATCAGCACGCCGAGAAACCCCCACTCTTCCGCGAAGACCGAAAACACGAAATCCGTGTGCCCTTCAGGCAGAAATTTCAGCTGGCTTTGAGTCCCGCCATACAGGCCCTTGCCCGTCAATTCTCCGGCGCCGATCGCAATCCGTGACTGCAAGGCATGATACCCCTTGCCGCCCGGGTCGTAGTTTGGATCGACGAATGCCATGATGCGCTGCCGCTGGTAATCATGCAAGGAACCCCACATGACTTCCCAGGCAAACGGAAAAAGCATGAGCGAAAACAGGAGAATGACGCCCAACGCCTGCGACCGCATCCCCACCATGAGCAACATCGCAGCATACACGGCCATGAAACTCAATCCGCTGCCGAGATCGGGTTGCTTCAGAATCAGCAACAGTCCCGGGAGCATCAACGCGCCAGGAATTACCACCCGTTGCAGCCAGCCGACTCGAGGCGCCTTCGAGTAATAATGCGCCATGACCAAGATCAGCACCAGCTTCGCAAACTCCGACGGTTGAAAGGCAAAGGGGCCGATTGGAATCCACCGCTGCGCTCCCCGGCTGGTCTTGCCTTCAAAGAGGACGACCGCCAGCAGAATCAAGATGATCGCGTAGGCAGGATACGCTAATCGTGCAATCCGGTGATAGTCCCAGATCAGCATCACCAAAAACGCGACGGCCCCCAGCAGGATCCACACCATCTGCTTGGCAAAAAATGGCAATCCCGGGCCGCCCTGATCATGCGTCACGCTGTAGATGGAAAGAACCCCAAGTCCGAGGATGGCAAGGATCAGCCCGAGAAAGCGCAGATCAAAGTTGTCGAATCCGCGCCGGTCCATCATCCTGTCAATCATCGAGTGCCTGCATGAGCCGCCGCTTGCGAGTGGGGCGGGGGCGCGTCGGCCGTAGCGCCGGATTTCGCGTTCACCTTAACGAAGGTCTCGATGACTTCCTTGGCGAGCGGGGCAGCGGCGGACCCCCCGTGTCCCATGTGCTCGGCCAATACGGCGACGGCAATTTTTGGATTCTCGACCGGCGCGAAGGCCACGAACCAGGCGTGGTCACGAAACTTTTTAGGGATGTCTTTTTCAGGGCCCGTACGAAGAGCCGCCGTCTGCGCCGTGCCGGTCTTTCCGCCGATCGTGACGATCGAAGACTTGGCTCTTCCGCCTGTCCCTTCGGTCACCACTCCCGCTAACGCTTCCCGGATCAGCTTCAAGGTCTCCGGCTTCACGTTCAATTTCGCCTTCGGCACAGGGGGAAGTTCTTGCAAGTGTCCCGTCGTACGATCCATGATCGCCCGGACCAAGCGAGGACGATAGGTCACGCCGTCATTGGCCACCGTGCCGATCAAGCTGGCCATCTGTAGTGGCGTGACCGTGACGTACCCCTGGCCAATCGCCGCCGAGATCGTTTCGCCCGGAAGCCATGGCTCACGCTTCACCTTTTGCTTCCATTCCGTCGAGGGTACGATGCCAACACGTTCGGACGGCAGCTCGACGCCGGTCTCTTCTCCAAGACCGAACTGATGGGCAAAGGAAGCCATGGTATCGATACCCATGCGCTGCCCGATCGTGTAAAAGTAGACGTCGCACGAATGGATGAGGGCTTTTCGTAGGTCGACCGAGCCGTGTCCCGTCGCTTTCCAGTCGTGGTAAACCCGTCGGCCGAACTGATACCCTCCATTACAGAACACGGTTGAACCGGGCGTGACCGTTTTCGATTCGATGGCGGCAGCCGCCATCATCACCTTGAACGTGGAGCCGGGAGGATATTGGCCCTGTGACGCTCTATTGTTCAATGGACGCCCTTCGTCCTGGACGATTTCAGCCCATTGCTTCGTGGTCAACTCGCGCGACAACACATTCGGATCGAAGGCCGGCCTGCTGGCCATCGCCAGGATATCCCCCTTCGTCGGGTCCAAGGCGACGATGGCTCCGGATTCCTGTCCAAGCAGATCCTCCGCCACTTTTTGCAAGCGCGCGTCGATCGTCAGATACAGATCGTCGCCCGCATGAGGTTGATCCACCAGTACGGTTCGCTTCTCGTGGCCCAGCGCATCGACTTCAATGCTCTTCTGGCCTGCCATGCCACGCACATTCTGGTCGAAGAATTTTTCGACGCCATACTGTCCGACGATGCTGCCCTGGTGGAGTTCGGCAAATTCCGGTTTGTCCAACTGTTCGGCCGACACTTCACCGACGTACCCCAGTACGTGTGACGCCGCCACGCCGCCCAAATAATTCCGGCGGGATTCGACTTGGACCATCACACCGGGCAAATCGAGCCGGTGGGATTCGATCACGGTCGCTTCCTTGAGCGTCAGCCGATCCTTGATCTTGCGAGGCAGTTGTTTGGCGCCTCGCACAGCCATTTTTTTACGAACAAGTTCTGCGTCAATGCCGATTAATTCAGTCAACTGCTCGATCAGCGCTTCTCGGTCTTTGACGTCTTCCAGCGACACATACAGACTAAAGCTCGGCACATTGTTCGCCAGCAAGACGCCGTTGCGGTCATAGATCAGCCCTCTCGCAGGCTCCAGAATCACCGAACGCGTGCGGTTGTTTTCAGAGAGGTCGCGGTAGTACGGCCCTTCCCGAATCTGCAAATGCCATAAGCGCAATGCCAATAAGGCCACAACGAGCAGGAGCCCCACGCGGAGCACCACTAATCTGCGCTGTAATTCGCTCAATTCGCTGTCGTGTAACCCGGAGGTCGCCATGGGCATGTCTTCCAGCGTCGTTACGAGTACCGGTCCACGACTCCAAACCGTCGCATCAGGAATCGCTGCCCCAGCAACCACAGCAGTGCGGCGCCCACGGCCGCATCAAAGCAGGCTTGGGGAACGACGACTGACTGCACCATCCACCAGGTATCGGGTATCGTCGCATGCTTCATGCTCAGGACGGCAACGAGGCCTCCGGCCAACGACATGACCAATAAAGTCACCGACAGCACGGTAGGAGTCACCTCAGCCACGTGTCTTGCCAAGAGCCCCGCAAACAACCCGGCGCCTCCGGTCGTGAGCAGATTCAACCAGAGATCGCCTGCGGAATACAAATTGAGCATCCATCCAATGGCCAAACCCACCAGCAATCCATCCAATTCGCCGGCTAACACTCCGATTAGGGCGGCAAGGACAAGACCAAGATCCGGCCTGACGTCCCATATGGCTAAGTGGGGAAGCAGCGTCGCCTGTAGCGGCACGAGGAACACGACCAACATGGCGTAGAGCAGGAGCTTCATGGCTGCCGTTTCGTTCCGCCATCCGGTTTCCGAACCGCATCCGCGGTCTCGCCGTGAGGCGTTTGAATCACCAAGACTTCTTCCAGATGGTTGACGTCGACTTCCGGGACGAGTTCGGCCGTCTGAAACAGCGCGCCTTCTTCTCGATCGATCGCGGTAATCGTTCCGATCGCCAACCCGCGTGGAAAGCCGCCGACCAAGCCAGAGGTGACGACCTGATCCCCTTCTTTCACCGACGACAGCATGGGAATGTATTTCAGCTTGGCCCGTCCTTGCGGTGTTCCTTCGACGATGCCTTCGTCTCTGGTGCGCTGGATTAATCCGGCGATGGCATTGTTTGGATCGGTCACAAGTAGGACGACCGACGTGCCCCCAGTCGTCTTCACCACCCGCCCCACGACACCGGAAGGCGTCACCACTCCCATATCTTTCTGTATGCCATCGCTTTCTCCCTTGTTCAGAATCATCGATCGATAGCGGTTGCTGGAATCACGACCAATCACCTGAGCAGCGACCATCGTGGGTGTCGCCTGTTCTTTGAACTGGAGCAGAACAGCGAGTCGCTGTGTTGCGGCAGCCGCCTCACGCAATTGATGGTTCTCACCTCTCAGCCAGTCCATCTCCTGCCTCAATCGGCGATTGTCATCAGCCACATTTTGAAGGGAAATATACTGCTGCCACATCGCCGAAATGCCCTGATCCAGAGAAGACACTGCTTCAAGAGGCAGCCGGACGAGTTGGCCGACCGGCCCATCCAGATATTCGAGAAGCCCCTGACTCTGTCCGGGGAAGAGGAAGAGAGCTGCCAGGAGGAGGGCAAACAATCCTAGCGCCAGACGCCTAGCACCGTAGGGAGACCGCACGTTGACCATCCACATGTACTCGGATGGAGCCTTACCGGAAGGTATTCGCCTGAGACATGACTGCGACCTTGGCCAATAGATCCAACTCATCGAGGATCTTGCCCACTCCCAATACGACGGAAGTCAGGGGATCGTCGACGGTGATGATCGGCAGATTCGTTTCTTCCCGGAAGCGCGTATCCATGCCCTTGAGCAAAGAGCCGCCGCCGGTCAGCACGATGCCACGGTCGATGATGTCGCCCGCCAACTCAGGCGGGGTGTTCTCCAGCGCCACCTTGATCGCATTGACGATCGTTCCGATCGGCTCCTGCAGCGCCTCTCTGATTTCCGCATCATCCACTACCAATGTGCGCGGGATGCCAGAAATCAGATCGCGCCCTTTAATCATCATCGTTTTGCGCTCCTCGAACGGGTAGGCGGAGCCGATTTCGAACTTAATCCGTTCCGCCATATGCTCGCCGATGAGGAGGTTAT
The DNA here is from genome assembly GCA_035716265.1 of Nitrospira sp. Classification (GTDB taxonomy): domain Bacteria; phylum Nitrospirota; class Nitrospiria; order Nitrospirales; family Nitrospiraceae; genus Nitrospira_C. Next base: position 899 of record DASTJX010000250.1, on the reverse strand, counting down.
ACTTTTTCTTGATGTAGTTCATGATCGAGTCGTCCATCCGGTCACCGGCGACTTTCACTGACTCGCTGTAGACGATGCCGCCCAGCGAGATGACCGCGATGTCCGTCGTACCTCCGCCCACGTCCACGACCATGTTCCCGGAAGGTTCGGTGATCGGGAGGCCCGCGCCGATCGCCGCTGCCACCGGCTCTTCGATCAAATAGACTTCTCTTGCACCGGCCAGTTCTGCCGAATCGCGCACCGCTCGCTGCTCCACCTGGGTGATCCGCGACGGCACCCCGATGATGATGCGCGGCCGGACGAAGGCGCTGCGATTGTGCGCTTTCTGAATGAAGCGCTTCAACATCTGTTCGGCCATTTCGAAATCCGCGATGACGCCTTCCTTCATCGGGCGGACCGCCACGATGTTTCCCGGCGTGCGGCCGAGCATCTTCTTCGCATCGGTACCAACGGCGAGAACTTTTTCCGTCTTTTTCTCGACGGCAACAACGGAGGGTTCGTTCAAGACGATGCCCTTCCCGTGCACGTACACCAACGTCGTGGCCGTACCCAGGTCGATGGCCAGGTCGTTCGAGAACCAGCCGAACACGTCACTCGTAAAGCCCACGATCTACTCTCCCTTCACATCCGAACCGAATCCCTTGCGCATGTTCATGAAGATCATGCTAGTCCGGCAGCGCCAATCGGCCCGCGTCCAACACCTGGGTCCCCGCCAGTTCATCACCGAGTCTGCGGCCCTGCTCGTTTCCAATGATCAAGATCGCTTCGAATCCGACAATCACTGTCGAGGCCACCCAGCCGATATACGGGACGGCAAACAAGAGCTGCGCCGCCGCGAACGGAATGTTGCGAATAATGGACTCTCGAAATCCAGCTGGTTCACGGCTATCAGGAAGAAC
>DASTJX010000249.1:0-5619 GCA_035716265.1 Nitrospira sp. | reverse complement strand
CCGCCACAACGAGGCGAGCGTCGTGTAGAAGTTGAGTTCGACGCCGAGCCGTCGTTGGCCATCGGCTTCCATAAGCCGGCCTTGGGCCATCCCGACGATTATGTGTTCGACGTCATAGACGAGTTATTAACGGACGGACCGACATCGCGGCTTTACAGCAAGCTTGTGCGCGATTCTCGCCTGGCCGCTTCAGTGAATTCGGACGCGAACTATCCCGGTGTTCGCTCGGCCAATTTGTTCGTGCTCAGTGCGACGCCGCTGGCGCCTCATTCCACCGCAGAAGTCGAGACGGCCATCTTGGCCGAGCTTGAGCGGCTTAAAACTGAACCGGTCGCCCCTAAGGAGCTTGAGCGAATCGTGAACAATCTGGATGCCGACATGGTTCGGGCACTGCGGTCTAACAGCGGGCTGGCGTCCCAACTGGCCCTCTATCAGACCGTCGCCGGGGACTGGCGCTTTATCCTCAAGTCGAGAGACAGGATCGCCGCGGTGACGCCCGCCGACATTCAGCGTGTCGCAACCCAGTACTTCACGAAGTCCAATCGCACGGTGGCCACGCTCGTGAAAAAGACCGCGTCGAAGCAGGTGGCGACCGTGACGTCGGACAAGGGGGCGCGATGATGACAAGGCGCACATGGGTCGCCACAGGGGCGAAGCTTGCAGTGCTCGTCCTGGGATTGGTTGCAGCGGCGACGACCTTTGCTGCAGATGTGACGCGCGATCCACGAACGATGAATTTCACACCGGTCGAATTCTCGCCACCAGAGCCTGCGCGCGTTGTGCTGGAGAACGGCATGGTGGTGTATTTGCTCGAAGACCATGAATTGCCTCTCGTGAACGTTACGGCAACGATGCGGACCGGCGGGTGGCTTGAACCTCAGGGCAAGATTGGACTCGCAGCCTTAACCGGATCCGTCATGCGAAGCGGAGGAGGCGGGAGCTTCACGGCCGAGCAAATTGACGAAGAACTCGAACAATATGCCATCGACATTGGAATCTCGATGAGTCGACAGTCCGGTTCAGCTTCGCTCGACGTCCTCCGAAAGGAGTTAGGGCGGGGGCTCCGGATATTTGCCAGCCTGCTCCGTCAGCCGGCGTTCGAAGCGGGACGCGTGGAACTGGCCAAGCTGCAAATGATCGAGGGCATTCGCCGCCGCCAGGACAGCCCAGGCTCGATCGTCGGCCGAGAATTTCTCAAACAACTCTATGGGCCGGACCATCCCAGCGCCAGGGAAAGCACGATCGACTCGGTCAAGCGGATTACCCGCGATGATTTGATTGCGTTCCACCAACGGACGGTTCAGCCGAACGGCATCATTCTCGGTGTGACGGGCGATTTCCAGCAGGCCGAGATGCTCGCGTTACTACGCGAGACGTTCGGCGGCTGGAAGAAGGGAGATGTGCCGGACTTGAGCATCGCCGATGCGCGTGAAAGCAACGGGCCTTCGATCGTCCGGTTCGTGAACAAGGATACCTCCCAGACGCATTTGCGGATCGGCCATCTGAGCATTAAAGAGCATGACCCCGATTATGTCGCCTTGGCCATTGCCAACGATATTCTCGGAGGCAGCTCGTTCCGGAGCCGCCTCTTCAACGACGTCCGCACCAAACGCGGCCTCGCCTATTCGGTCGGCAGCCGGTTGAACGTCGGCATGCATGACCAAGGGGTGTGGCTAATGCGGGCTGAAACGAAGTTGCCGTCCACCCAGGAGGTCATCAGCCGGTTCGTCGCCAACATGGAACGAATACGCACGGAGTTAGTCACCAATGAAGAACTGGCGGAAGCCAAAGAGGCGTACGTCAATTCATTCGTGTTTTCATTCGCGAGTCCCTCGGCCATCGTCGGGCGCTTTGTCGAACTGGAGTACGACGGTCTGCCCAAGGATTTCTTGCAGCAATTACGCGCCCGAGTGGTGGCGTTGACCAGAGAAGACGTGCTGGCTGCGGCTCAAAAGCATTTCCATCCGGACCGCCTGACGATTGTGGCAGTCGGCCCCGGCGAAACATTGCCGAAGCTTCTGTCCAGTTTCGGCGAGGTGAAAGAAATTAAGTTGGCTCCCGAAGGGTGAATGGGATCCTCGGCTGACGAAGGGTGGACATTCTCGGCGTCGACATAATGCGATGGATCGCCGCACATGACTGAGCAACTGTGTGACTCGATCGCACGCTCCTGGAAGGCTGCGCCGAGGCGACGCAATGCCGTCGCGTGCTTATTACCGCGGCGCCTCCGTCCATCTCGACGCTATGTCGAATGCCTCAATGCCCATCCCTTCCAGCCGAGGCTGAAGAGGGATAAGCGTGACCAATTGAGAAACAAACGATACGAGCGCAGCTGATGCCGCTGGAAGACGATCTCTGTGACATTATCAAAAAGGCTAGGACGGGATTGAAGCTGTCCGTCGGGGATGTGGCGCGTCTCACCGGGTTGCCGGGAGCGGATATCACGGCGCTCGAACGAGGCGATCAACCCCGCGATCGCGCTGAGCTTCGGGCCATTTCGACCGCCCTCGGTTTGCGTCTCGCAGCGCTTGAACAGATCGCTCTCGAAAAGTGGACTCCCAAGACACTGCCTTTGATGCCCGGCATCGAAACCGTGTTGGGCGAAATCAGCGGCTATGGAGTGAAAGGCTATATCGTGCATGATGCCGGCGAGGCGGTGCTCGTCGATACGGCATACAATGCCGACATGATGCTGGAAATCCTGGAAGCCCGCCGTCTGCGCTTAGTAGGCATTTGTCTCACGCACGGCCATGCGGATCACGCCGAAGGGATCCAACAGATTGTGAGTCGTTGGCCCGTGCCCATCTATCTCGGACCAGAGGATGTGACGCTTCTTCACTGGAAGCCTTCGGAGCAACAGCGTCCCATTCCGCACGACGGCCGGATCATTCAGGTGGGACGGTTGACGATGAAGTGCCTGACCACACCTGGCCATACGCCGGGCGGAGTGTGCTATCGCCTCGAGATGCCATGGGGTCCGGTGGCGTTCGTGGGCGATACCCTGTTCGCCGGTTCCATCGGCCGCTCCAATCCGCCTGGGCTGTATGCGACCCATCTGGAGTCGGTTCGCCGCCACGTATTGACGTTGCCCGCCGACTCTTTACTGTTGCCGGGACATGGCCCTGGCACGACAGTGTGCGAAGAACTGGATCATAACCCTTTTTATGTGACAGGTTAGGCGGGATCCTATGGATCACCCACTAGGTGAACTCAAGACTTCGGGGCCAGCGCACGCCGCTCAAAAGCCTGTCGAGCATGAATCCGAGATGTTGGGCGCAGATGAGGAATCGCCCTTTTCCCGGTGGACGTTACCGCTCCTCCTGTTTCTATTGACCGTTTTCACGACGCTCTGGGCAGGCGCCTATCAAGCCTACAGCGGCACGATTCGCGGGCCGCTGGACTTTCTCTGGGAACATCCGGAGATGCTCTGGCAGGGTATTCCATTCGCAGGAACGTTGTTGTTCATCCTCGTGACGCACGAGTTCGGTCACTTCATCTTGTCAAAAATCCATCGAGTACCGGCTTCGCTACCACTCTTCATACCAGGACCGCCTCACTTCATCGGGACGTTCGGCGCGATTATTCGCATGCGAGGCCCGATCCTGAAACGGCGTGCGCTCTTCGATATCGGCGTCGCCGGTCCGCTGGCGGGGTTTATTGTGGCCGTTCTCGCGCTCATCATCGGGTTGTTCCTCTCGACCGTCGTCGACCGAACGGCGACCTTTGGCCTGCAGTTGGGTGAACCGCTGTTGTTGAAATTCATGGCCTGGCTGATCATCGGCCCATTGCCGCCCGAGGCCGACGTGCTCCTCCATCCGGTCGCGTTTGCAGCCTGGTTCGGTCTTTTTGTGACTTCGTTGAATTTGATTCCGATCGGGCAGCTTGACGGCGGCCACGTGGCCTATGCCCTATGGGGAGAGGGCCAGCGGACGATGGCCTTTGCCGTCCTTCCGTTACTGCTGATGTTGGGATTCGTTGGTTGGCCCGGGTGGTTTGTGTGGGCCTTCATGGCTGGCGTATGGGGCCTCGCCCACCCACCGGTTCTTGATCCGCAGGCGCCTCTCGGACGAGGAAGAACTCTTGTCGGCTGGATCGCCTTCGCTGTGTTCGTGCTGACCTTTGCGCCGATTCCCTTTTCATTTCACTAGGCATGTTCCAGAGCGGCGATGCTAGGCATGACCTATCGTGCCATGCTCACATCCTGTTGCAGAAGGGGAGGGCCGAGCGGGACCAGCTGCCGCCCCGTGAAAGCTTGCGTGAGGCTGGCGACGGCATGGTAAAAGGCCATGAAGCCGACAATCATGTGGAAAAGGCCGGGCACTGTTTCAGTGATCAGATTGAGTTGCACCAGGACGGTGGAGGAGAAGGTCACTGTAATCACAATGTGCAGCATGCAGAGCGTCACATTGCGATAGGCCGTGAGGTAGATCATGACGGCCGAAAACGCCGCATAGACGAAATTGATGGGAGCATAGAGCGTCATATCGAGGTGGAATGACGTGCTTTCACTGACAAGCTTCGCGATACAAACGGTCGTCCAGAAAAATCCATACATGGTGAGGGCAGTGCCACCGAGTTGTTCGTGATACCGGATGTCTGTGATCCCGGCTAATATTTGCACGATGCCGCCGAACATCAGCGCAATGACCAAGGTCCCCACCTTATTCGATTCGGAGATCGCCCCGACCTGTGCGATGCCGAGAGTCAATGCTCCAACAGCGAGTCCAAACAATCCGATGGCGAGGACATCAATCCTTCGCCGACGTTCCTCGTCCGTCATGGGGGCCTCCTTCATGGTCTGGTAGAGACAGGTGCGATGCCGGGGCCGGCAAAAGCGCGCTGAGCATGCCTGACTGACCATTGAAAAGACAAGCCGCATTCGTCACACTCTTTCTTTCGTAGCCGGAAGAAGGCAGACCAACATGCAGAAGCCGGTGCGGCCGCTTGCGCTGATGACGTTCTCGGGCTTGGCGTTAGTCCTCCTCCCCGTTTCCAATACGAGTCATGCCGCACCGAACGATGGTCGCTTCGCTCTTGTGATGGACGGCGCCGCGGTGAAAGATAATCAGACCGGATTGATTTGGGAGCAGGAACCGGACCGGGAACATGACGTATGGAGCCGCTCCAACGAACGCTGTGCGGATAAGGAAGTCGGCGGCCGGAAAGGTTGGCGCGGCCCTTCTGTAGACGAGCTCAAGACCCTGATCGATCCGGCCCAGCGTGATCCGGCCCTTCCTGCTGGTCATCCGTTTTCAAATATCAGGTCCGAAGTCTACTGGACAAGCACGCCTGATCCCAACGATGACATCGTCGCCTGGCAGGTCAGCTTCTTCAGCGGCGAGCCGGTGACCGATCAAAAGTCTGGCACACGCCGGATGTGGTGTGTGTTGAGCGAGCCGGGAAAATAAGCAGCCTCAACGTGGCCCGATTTCACCTCGTAGCGCGTATACTCGCCTTACCCTTTTATATCGCCTGTACGTGTTCCTTGGTCGTTTGAACACCGTTCTGATATGGAACTCGATACATTTGTCTACTCGGGGGTGTTCCATGAGGCAATCAGGCAATTGAAAGACCTCGAAATCAAAGGCGGCGCGACGAGCTGGCAAAGAGGCGAATATG
>DASTJX010000248.1:0-13825 GCA_035716265.1 Nitrospira sp. | reverse complement strand
TCGCTGCCGATCGGCTTGAACTGGAGTTGACTGAGCCCGTCGCGATGCGCAACCTGGAGGCATCGCTGACGATCCTGCATCAATTGAAAGACGTGGGAGTGCAGTTGGCGATTGACGACTTCGGAACGGGATATTCTTCGCTGAACTGTCTTCAACAGTTGCCGTTTAGCCGAGTGAAAATCGATCATTCATTGATCCGGGAATTACTCATCAAGGACCAACCGGTTCGCATCGTGCGCGCCATTATCGCGATGGCCCACAGCCTTCAACTGGATGTGCTCGGGGAGGGGGTCGAACAGGAGCAGCAACGGGCGATTCTCATTGCCGAAGGCTGCGACCAGGCGCAAGGGTACTTGTTCGGACATCCGATGCCGGCAAAGGAGTTCGAACTGCTCCTCCCGCCGCTTTCCCTTTCCAAGGCATCCTAGTCAGGATTTCGATCGATACCCATAGAGGAGCGTGATGTTGATGCGTCGGCTGAGATAATCGTCTTTGAAGGACAGGTCATCAGTCTCATGAAACAAATCTGAATTGAAGACAACGGCACGATTGGCCCGGTAGGGAATCTTGATAGCCTGCGCCCCTGCTTCCTTGAGCCATGCCAAAATCTTGGGTTTGTTTCGGTCGCTGTTGTACTCTTTGAAATTCCATTCCAGCGGCGCTTCTTTGTCATACACAACGAGACCGCCGGTCGCCGGATCCAGGTTTGCCTCGTCAGGGGTAATCCAGAAATTGACGTTCACGGCCGCGGCATCGGCATGAATGTTCAGTCCACGCCTGGCGCTGTCATGTTTGAAAGCCCAGGCCTGAGTCATGCGGTGGCCCGAAAAAATCCGAGGAAACGTCTGCCGCAGTTCGTCCGCAATCTGGAACAGCAACGGTGAGGCGAATCCGTCGCCAAGGAACGCGCCGCTGTAACCATTCTCATAATCTTTCTTCCAGATCGTCGCTTCCGAGCAAAATGCGCGCAAAGCGGCGAGGGCGGCCGGGTTCAACAAATTGTCGATGTACGTCACCTCGGGACGCGTGGCGTGGTACTTGGCTTCCACCGCCGCGACATCAAGCAATGGATTCAATGCGCCATGCTCGATTCGGGGAGGCGGTTGACAATACAGAATGCGATTAAATGATGGCGCGATGGCTATGAGCTCACTCGGCGCAACCATCAGACGGTTTCCAGGGCTCGAATCGGTTTCCAACCGTCCTTGCAGCTGGCGCAAGGACTGTGCATACGGACGATGGTCCTCACCCAGTTTGCCTTGTTCGAACAAGAACTCCACCTGCTCGGCATCATGCTTGATCCGCGACCGATAGATGGCTGTCTCAAACGTTAATGAACCGTGATCATGCCTTGCCCGCGCGACCTCGTGCAAACAGCGGCACGCTTGGATCTCATCGCCTACCCACGACCAGGCCATGCCGAGATTGTATCGGGCTAATTGATAGCCGGGGAGGATCGAGAGCGCCTGCTGAAAGCATCCGATCGCGTCGTGAAGCGTGCCGACTTCCATGAGCGCCAAGCCTAGATTGTTCAAGGCTTCAGCATGGGTCGGCTTCAGTTCGAGGGCGAGGCGATAGCAGGCAACGGCATCGCTCGTGTGGCCTTGCTCTTTTTTTGCGACGCCCAGGTTATTATGCGTGTCGGCATGGGAAGGGTTGAGCTTCAATGCATGCTCATAAGCATTCACCGCCCCTGGCAGATCTCCGGCCTCACGAAGAACATTTCCCAAATTCCCATAGGCCTCGGGATAACGAGGATTGAGCGCGATCGCTTTTTCATAAGCGGATACCGCATCCGGCGAGCGGCCGGCTTTTTGCGATACCACGCCGAGATTGAACCAGTAGACGGGCGAAGAAGGTTGTCGTTCAACCGCAGCATGGAGGTAACGGAGGGACTCAGGAAGACGGTTTAAACGGTAGGTGACCAGGCCCAGTAGATGGCAGGACTCGGCATCATGCGGGGCAAGCTCGAGGGCGTGTCGATAGGCGTCTTCCGCCTCCCTGAGTCGACCGGCCTGTTGATGAACCCGGCCCTGATCGAGCCAGCCCTGGACTGTGAATCGATGTCGCGTGTCTCGTGACGCGTCTTGACGGCGTCGATCTGCTCGATTCATGATGCCTCACCGGATTGCCGAGACTAGCTGAAAAGCCTCTTGAGGGTCAAAGGAGGGTGCGAGCTCTCGATCTAACAATGGGGGAGGAAGGGTGAGTATGAAGGTGATAAATCTGTCGACTTTTCAAGTATTTAGTGCAGAGAAAATGAAGAAGAACAATATCTTTCAAACCTCCCGGTTTTTCTGTGACATCTATTGTTTTGAACCGGGGCAGGAACAAATCGGGCATGTGCATGCCGAGCAAGACAAGGTCTACCTCGTCTTGGAAGGGAACGGTACGTTTCAGGTGGGAACCGATAAGCAAGTGCTGGGGCCGGGTCAAGGTACGATGGCCCCGGCCGGTGAAGAGCATGGGGTGAAAAACGACAGCGGACAACGATTAAAAGTATTGGTCTTCGTGGCACCGAATCCCTGACGGTGTCGTTGAATGGCCTTAGTCACCTTTTTTGATCTTTTTTAAGCGGCGGTCAAGCGCGAATCTTGTCAATCCCAGCTGTTTGGCCGCAAGGCTCTTATTGTAATCGGCAAGGTGCAGGGTCTCCTCGATGATGCTGTCTTCGATCTCGCTGAGGGTATGCTTGCCGACCTGCATCTCGACCCTGATCACTTGACCATCTCCAAAGGGGACGGCTGTAGCTGTTTGGTTGGGCTGATTGCGCAACTCACGAGGGAGATAGTTGGCGGAGAGCGTTCGTCCCGTGCAAAAAATCGTCGCACGTTCGATGATATTCTGCAGCTCGCGGATGTTGCCGGGATAGTGATAGCTTTCTAACAACGCCCTGGCCTCGGCATCGATGGTGGTCACGTCCTTGCCGAACTCCGTTCCGTAATGCAGCAACGCCTTCATGCATAAGGGGAAGATGTCCTCGATCCGTTGTCTCAGCGGCGGCAACTCGAGTGCGACGACATTCAGCCGGAAAAAGAGGTCTTCCCGAAAGGTGCCTGTCGTGATGGCCTTTTTGAGGTCGCGGTTCGTCGCAGTAATCAATCGGAAATCTGCTGCGATGTCGGTCGTGCCGCCGAGCCGCCTGAACGTGCGTTCCTGGAGCACTCGCAACAGCTTGGCCTGCATCGTGAGATCTAAATCGCCGATTTCATCCAGGAACAGGGTTCCGCCTTCCGCTCGGTCGAGCAGGCCAAGCTTGCGCTGGTGTGCTCCGGTGAACGCGCCTCGCTCGTAGCCGAACAACTCGCTCTCGAAGAGTTCGCGCGGGATCGCGGTGCAATTCACGCCGATGAAAGGACCGGAGCCACGGCTGCCGTTATGGTGCAGCACACGTGCGACAAACTCCTTGCCTGTGCCGGTTTCGCCCAACAAGAGCACAGTGCTCTTGGGATTGTGCGCGACTTCTCGAATCTGCTCAACAAGGCTTTTCATCGCCGCGCTGTCGGCGATGAGGTGGTCCATGGCATATTGGTCCCTGTCTTGCTCGCTTTGATACGAAAGACGGCGTCGAAGCGTGGACAACTCCAGCGCCCGATCCAGGACCTGCTCTATTCCGTCGAGATCCACGGTTTTGATCACGAAATCGTAGGCGCCGAGCTTCATGGCCTCCACAGCGTCCTGCACCGTCCCGTAGGCGGTGAGCATGATGACGAGTGCAAACGGCGCCTTGGCGCGGCAGGCTTTGAGCGCGTCAAGACCGGAGAGGCCAGGCATCTTGATGTCCAGGAGCACCAGGTCCGGTACTTCGTGATCCAAGGCCTGCAGGAGGGTCTCGGCCGATTCAAACGCCGTCACGCGATGCTGTCGCCGTGACAAACGCTTCACGAGGGCTGAGCGGATCGCCGGCTCATCGTCGGTGACGAAGATGGTGGCACTCATGCCAGGGTCTCCACAGAGTCCGACACAGGCTGCAACGGCAGCCAAAGCCGAGCCGTTGTGCCGAGGCCCGGCTCGCTCGTCAACGTCATATCACCGCCGTGCGCCTCGGTAATATTCCGGCAAATCGCCAAGCCTAGGCCGGTGCCGTGCCGTTTGCCGGATGTAAAAAATGGCTGAAACACCTGAGCGAGATCTTTCTGACTGATGCCGGAGCCCGTGTCGGTCACCTCAATGAACATGCCTGCATGGCTCGCACGCGTCGACGGTCCGGCTCCTATGCGCAGTTCGCCGCCGGTCAGCATGGCATCGAGCGAGTTGTGGCAGAGATTTAACATCACCTGTTTGATCTGGTCGCGGTCCGCATAGGCGGCCAGAGTCGGGGTACAGGACCGGCTGACTCTGACCTGCTGGGTCTCGAGGCGCGTGTCCAAGAGCTTGAGCACCTCCTCTATGAGGCCGTCCACTGGCCACGTAGTCGGCACGAGATCCCGCGGACGGGCGTAATCGATGATCTGATTGACGATGCGATCGAGCCGCCGCGTTTCATTCAAGATGATGTCGAGGTCCGACCGTTTGTCGTCGGACGAATCGAATTCATCCCGCAGCAGCGCGGCAGTGGAGCCGATCCCGACCAGCGGATTGCGAATCTCATGCGCGATGCCGGCGGCGACTTGTCCCAGTGTGGCCAAGCGTTCTGCGCGGCTCAGCTGCTGCTGCATATCGTCAAGGGCGGTGATGTCGATGTTAAAGCCTTGATAGATGACTGCCTCATTCGAGTCCTGTTTGATCGGCGTGCGGCGGCTAAGGACCTTCCGTACCGTGCCGTCGGCATGAAGAAACCTGAAGACGGTCTCCCATGGTGTTCGCGCTTCGACCGCATGGGCGAAATCTCCGAGCACCCGTTCGCGGTCTTCAGGATGTATCCGCTGCCTGAAGGCCTCCGGATCATCGGCCCCATCTGGATCCAGGCCTGCCAGGATCCGGTTGTAACGGTTGCTGAATGTGATGTCGAATCCTTTGGTAGAGAAAATGCCGAACGGAGCAAGGTCGACCAGGCTGCGATATTTTGCTTCTGATGCAGAAAGGTCTTGGTTCACGCTGCGCAGTTCGGCCTCCGATTTCTCTAGCGTGGCAAGATGAGCCCGGATCTGCGTGCTCATCGTATGGATCACCTGGGTCAGATTGCCTATTTCATCCTTGCGATCGATGACCGGCACGGTCGGAGCGATGCCCGCCGGGGACGAGCTCACCACCTTTGCCAGCGAGACCAGCGGTCCGGTAATTGAGCGGGCAATGAGGTGAAGGGCTAGGAGCATGAGGCACAACGCGAGCGTGCCGCCGCCGAGTATGACGGACAGCATCGTGCTCCGGTCTTGCGACAACCGCGACAGCAGAGCGTTTAAAGTTTGTTGACGCGCCAGATCGAAGTGGGCCATTTCGTCCCGGATCTGCACCATGATCATCCGGCCACGGCCTTCTTCAATGTAACGTTTGGCCTCTTCCCGTCGGCCGGCTTTCATGGCGTCGATCAACGCCTCTTTTTCGTTCATGAACTGAGCCACCAGGGTGTGAACAGTTGAGAGGAGCGCCCGCTGGTCTTCGTATCTCCGCACTTGCTCGTCAAGCGAGATTCCGACGGCTTGGATGTGATCCTGTGCGGTGCGGTATGGATACAGATATTTTTCATGTTTGGTGAGGACGAAGCCGCGGAACCCAGTCTCAAGGTCGACGACCAAGCGCAAATATTCCGCCGCAAGGCGTTGAGAGAGATACAGGGTATTGAGTTCACTCTCGTCCTCTGAAAACGTCTCAACGCTTCGGTAGGTGACGATGCTGAGCGAGACGACCGTGAGGACGGGAATAATCGAGGCAAGCAGCAGCTTGCGCGCAATCGGAAGGTCGCTGAACAGCTTCAGAAGGCGGTGCATGAAACCTCCTGAGGTCATCGTAGTTGCAGGACTGACGCCGAGTCAAACCGGTCACGAAACGGCTCGCTCACGGAAGAATGGGCTTGGTCAGATCATTGTGGATCGCATTATTGTCGGCGTTCACGTCGATTCCCTTGAGAGGCGCGGGTTTGCTGAGATTGACGTATTGGAACGTTCCAAACGGCTGGATCTGCTCGTCCGTGGGGAGTTGATTCCGGTTCCAACCTCCGCCGAGTGCACGAATGAGTCCCACCGAGCTTTGCAACAGCTCGGCCTTGATCTGCACAGACTCGATACGGGCAGTTAGCGTGGCGACTTGGGCATAAATGAGTTCAAGGCTGGATGCCAGACCGCCCTGATAGAGCTCCGTCGTGAGGTGTTGTGCCTTGAAGGTGGCTCCGACTGCGGCATCCTGCCGATTCGCGGCGAGGGTCAACTGGCTCGTCAAACTCAGGTTGTTTTCGACCTCGCGAAAGGCGTTGAGCACGGTCGACCGGTATCGATCTTCCGTTTCGCGGTACGCCGACCAGGACTGTTGCAATTGCGCGCGACGAAATCCGCCCTGGAAGAGCGGCATCGAGACAGCGGCCCCATAGGACCAAAAACTGTTCGCGAGCGAAAGCAGGTTGAACCCCGCGTCTTCAAAGCCTCCGCCGGCCCGGAACCTTACGTCGGGAAAAAAGGCGGCGCGGGCAATGCCGATGGCTCGGCTCGCCTGCGCCATCTGACGCTCCATCCTGGCGATGTCCGGCCGGCGTTCAAGCAACGTCGACGGGAGCACCCGCGGAACGGTGAAACCCGCCACGTGTAAATCCTCGTCTGCTTTGGGTTTGACGGTAAAGCTGGCCGGCGCCATATTGACGAGGATGGCGATCGCTTGTTCGGTGATTTGGCGTTGTCCTTGTACCCGTGCGAGCTGCGTCTCGGTGGTAAACAACAGAGATTCGACGCGGGCAACGTCCAGCGCCGAGGCGATCGCGCCCTCGAATTGGGCCTTCACGATGTCCAACGACCGTCGATACAGGTCGATCGACTGGGTATAAATCGCGATCTGCGCGTCATAGCCTCGCAGGAGGAAATAATTCGCCCCGATTTCCGCTTGCAGGCTGAGACGTGCCAGTCCATAGTCGGCGGCGCGTTCTTCGGCGCGATACATCTCAATTCGGGTGGCATTCCGAAGGGCTGACCAAAAGTCGGGCTCCCAGGAGGCCAGCCCGCCAAGGGAAACCGACGAGGCCTGCTGCGGTATATCGCGAGGGAAAAACAGCGCATTGACAGAGGCTCGATTGTCCGAAGCGCCGAATCCTAGACCCAGGCGTGGCAGGTACTGAGACCGGGCTCTCATCATCATGTCTCGGGCTTGCACAAACCGCTCGGCGGCAGCCTCCAGATCAGGATTGGCCGCCATGGCCTGTTCAATGAGAATATTCAGAGCCGGATCGTCATACAGCGTCCACCAATCAGGGCGCAGGTCACCGTCAGATGGGTTGGCCTCGACGAAGGGGCTCGACCCATGCCATGAGACAGGGACCACATACTCCGGCGGCTGATAGGGAGGCGAGAGATCGAGAGTCGGAAACAGATCGCTGCACGCCGTGAGGCTGAGTAGAGAGAGAAGCCACATCCGCAGCAAAGTGATACTTCTCATGTGCCGGATCCTGTTCATCGTAACGTCGACATGGCCGATTGTTTTGTCTGCGCATGCTTGTGTGACTGGTCCTCCGGCGACAAGGGCTCTGTTGTGTCGAGGTCATAGCCGGGAGCCGGCGTGACAATACGCACCGTGTCGCCTTCCAGCAACGCGGCGCTCGGGTTGTTCACAATGCGGTCCCTCGGGCTAATCCCTTCCGACACTTCGACAGCGTTGTCGAGGAGTCTGCTCACAGTGATAGTTTGCAAGTGGATCCGGTCCTCGTCTGTGACCACAGCCACCTGTGTGCCGTGCTCCTGGAAGACCAGTGCGGTAGATGGAATCATAAACACTTTCCGATCGACTGGTGCTTTGATGACGACTTTCCCGTACGAGCCAGGCCACAGGGCGCTGTCATCGTTGTCGATCGTAAAGACCGTCACGGCAGTGCGGGTGTTCACGTCGAACCCCTTGGCAACGGTCAAAAACTTGGCCGTGAAATGGCGATCGGGCAATTGGGGAACGGTCACGTCGGCGGTCATGCCCGGATGGAGAAACGGCCCAAACGACTCGGGGACACTGACAAAGAGGCGCATCATGCTGACGTCGGCGACGGTAAAGAGATTGCTGATCAAGCCGGGAGTACTGATCGTGCCTTCCTTATTGACGTAGTCGCCGACATTGATGTTGCGCACAGTCACTACGCCGTCATAAGGCGCAACGATCGTTTTAAATCGAATCAGCGCCTCGTAGTTTCTGACGTTCTGTTCCGCCGCTTTGACCTTCGCCGCCTCGGCCTTTGCCTCGGCGACTTTCACCGAGATCGATTGCTCGGAGACCGCTTGATTGGGGCGTAGGGCAAGCCAGCGTTTGGCTGTAATATCCGCGAGCGCGTACCTGGCGCGCTCCGATTCGAGATCCGCCTTGGCTTGTGCGTATTGGGCATCAAGCGCCGGTGCGTTGATTTCGGCGAGGATATCGCCCTTTTTCACCTGCGCGCCGTAGTCCTTGTACCACATCTTCACGTAGCCGGAGACCTGGGCATAAATCGGGGCTTCAAACCAGGCGGTGATGTTGCCGGGGAGAGTAATAGTCTCGCTGGCGTCCGCCGGTTTTGGACGGACAATGGCCACAGTAGGGACGGCGCCTTCGAGCGTCTTCACCTGCAATGCGGCAGCGTCGCTTTTAGTTTCATAGATGCGGTAGCCGAGGTAGAAGAGAAACACGATCAGCATTGTCAGTGCCGCGAGTTTTCCTCGGAGTCGGCGCATCATGAGGCTGGCTCTTTCTGGCGCACCGTTGGGTTGCTATACATCATGACATACACACAGGGCACGAAAAATAGGGTGAAGACCGTCGCGACGAGCAAGCCGCCAATGACCGCGCGGCCCAGCGGGGCATTCTGGGAATAGCCGGTCGCCATCGGCACCATCCCGAAGATCATCGCAGAGGCTGTCATCAGCACGGGACGAAAGCGGGTCTTCCCCGCTTCAATCGCGGCGAGCAGGGCATCCCCGTGTTCTTGAAGTCGCTCGCGGGCATAGGACACGACGAGGATCGAATTGGCGGTGGCCGTGCCCATGGTCATGATGGCACCCGTGAGCGCCGGTTCAGACAGACGCGTATGGGTAAGGAATAACGCCCACGCGATGCCCGCCAGCGCGCCGGGCAAGGCCGTAATGATGATGAACGGATCGAGCCAGGATTGAAAGTTGACTACGATCAACAGATAGACGAGTACGATCGCAGCGAGCAGACCGAAGATCAGCTCGGAATAGGCCTCATGCATGAGGGAGGCCTGACCATGAATTTCAAGCTCGGCGCTGCGAGGCTTCTCGGATTCCATGCTTCTCGCAATCTGTTGAACGTCCGTCAGGACCCCGCCGAGGTCACGCCCTTCGGCGGAGACATAAATGTCAAACAAGGGCATGATGTTCCCATGCGTGATCACGCCGGGAGTGCCCTCTGCTGAAAGGTCGACCAGATTGCCGAGCAGCTGCATGTCATTCTCTTTGGAAGGGTTGGCCGACGAATCGACCGGGACGGTCTTCAGACTGTTGAGGCTGTTGATTTGCGCCTGCGGCGTATAGACGTTGATCAGATACGACATGCCGGTCGTGGGATCGAGCCAATAGATTTGGTCGACCTGTTGGCTGCCGGCAGTCGTCATGAGCAGGTTGTCGGCCATATCCTTCAGTGTTCTGTTGACACCGAGTCCGAACGTCCGGTCGCCTTCCACCATGAGAGTCGGCGTGCGCATGGTCTGCTGTATCACCACGTCTACGGCGCCGGGTATTTGGCGAAACTTGCCCACGAGCTTGCGGGCGTACTCATAGTTGGCATGAATGTCCGGGCCGTTAACCTGCACATCGATGGGCGCAGGCGCGCCGAAATTAAGAATTTTTGCCGTCAGATCGGAAGGCTGAAACGTGAATTCAGTTCCCGGGTAGCGCTCCCTTAACCCCTTGCGCAAGATGCTTCGGTACTCCCACACCGGGGACTTCTCATCCTCCAAGAGGATCGTCAAATCACAATCCTGAGAGCCAATCGTCGGCGTCGGTATGAAGGCCAGGTTGTGCGGTCCGACCGGCAGTCCGCAATTACTGACGATGTTTTCAACCTGTCCAGGCAGCAACTCCTCGATGCTGTTGGAGACGAGTGTGGCCAGGCGGCCCGCTACCTCGATGCGCGTTCCGAGCGGCGCCCGCATATGCATAGCAATGACACCTGACCGTATTTCTGGAAAGTAATCGCGCCCAAGGAAAAAGAAGAGCGAGGTCGATCCCACCGCGATCGTCAGCGAAATGTTGATAAAGGCGCTGCGACGGGCGATCACGCGTTCGAGCAGGGCACCGTATCCCTCGCGGAACCGATCGAAGCGGCGTTCGAACCCCTTCTGAAAGCGGAGAAAGACATTGGGAGAGGGCCGCATGTGCTGGTCAAGTTGCTGCGACATGGTGATCCTTCATCATGTATTTCGCCATGGTCGGCACCAGCGTACGTGACAAGACGAAGGAAGCGAGCATCGCAATGATGACCGCTTCCGCCATTGGCTTGAACAGATAACCGGCGACGCCGCCGAGTTCAAAGAGCGGGATCCAGACGATCGCGATGCACAACGTGGCGACGAGGGTCGGGACGACGATTTGATTCGCGGCGTCGACAATGGCCTGCTCCAGCGGCTTGCCCATCACGAGGTGGCGATCGATATTTTCGATCATCACGGTCGCATCGTCGACCAGGATGCCAACGGCAAGGGCCAAGCCGCCAAGCGTCATGACATTGATCGTCTCGTTAAGCCAATGCAGGCCGATGATGGCAGTGAGGATTGAAAGCGGAATCGAGGTCCACACGATGACCGTCGCCCTCCACGAGCCGAGCAGCAGCAAAACGATGAGGCCGACGAGCGCGCCGGCGACCGCCATTTCATGCACAACGTCCGAAATCGAATCCTTGACGAAGGTCGAGGCGTCGTCGAGGAGCTTGATCTGTACGTCAGGCGGGGAGACCTGCTCGGCGCGGGGGATCATCTTCTTTATTCCATCGACCACATCCAGGGTCGAGGCCTCGGTACTCTTCATGGCGACGATGATGACGGTCTGTTTCCCTTTCACCAGCACGGCATTCTGCTGTACGCGGCCCATGAGTTGCACGGTGGCGACATCGCGCAAATAGATGAACGCGTTGCCTTCGCGCTTGATGGGAATATCGCCGAAATCCTCGATCTTCAACGGTGACGCGTTCGTCAGCACGATCCAGTCGGTCGACTTGATTTTGATGTCGCCGGAGGGCAGCACAAGATATTGCTGTGTGAGGACATTGTGAATATCCGTCGGCGTCAGGTGACGGGCGAGCAATTTCTGCTGATCGAGGTTGACCATGACCTGCATGTCTTGGCCCCCATACGGGTGGGGCAGTACGATGCCCGGCACCGTCACGAGCAGGGGTCGGATTCGCATGTAGGCGAGATTGTAGAGTTCCGCTGGCGTCATCTTGTCAGAGCTGATTTGGAGCATGGCGACCGGGATCGATGATGGCGCGAGACGCATGACCATGGGGGGCGAGATATCCGGCGGCAGCGCTTTCACGACGTTCTGGGCAATGCCGACGATATCGGCTTCGGCCCTGCCAACGTCGACTCCATCCTGGAGAAAAATATTGGTAATGCTGCTGCCGTAATACGAGTGACTATGGATGTACTTGATGCCTTCCACAGTTGAAGTCAGAAAGCGTTCAAATAAATAGGTAATGCGCCCTTCGACCTGCTGCGGCAACAGGCCGGTGTAGATCCAGACCACGGAGGTGACGGGAATTGTGATGTTTGGGAAGACGTCCGTCGGCATCTTGAGCACCGTTTTGGTACCCAGCACCAGGATCAAGATGGACATGACGACGAAAGTGTAGGGACGGCGCAGCGCAATGAGGACGATCTGATTCATAAGGCCCGGCGAACTTCGGTCGAGGAATTCATAGTGTAGAGCAACGTGCTTTCGTGTAGCAAACGGCTTACCCGCTCTCGCATGGCCTACCTGGCCGAGGTGTGAATCTCGGGAATGAGCGCTATTTATCCGCCGGATATCGTCAGAGCCCCATTTACAATCTTTCTCAATCAGACAAGGAAAGTGAAGAGAGGAGGGAGAGACATGGCGTTTTCGCACAGTGACGACTGTGCGAAATCTCACAGTTGGCTGAGGGGCGATGGACGATTAGACAAGAGACCCGCCAAATTGTCGCAATTCTAGTGTATGTCTCTCGGGTAGCCTCTATAGCTCACATGGTACTGATCTTGCGTTGTCGTACCTTGTCTTGGTTAGGTACTTACCAATAGGAGCATGAGGAGCATGATGGTGCGAATGCGGAAAATCAGCATGGCAGTGATTCTCGCGGGCGCAGTGACATGGCTTGGAATCGGAGTGCCTGCCAGTGGTGAGACCTTGACGGTGGCTGCTACTCCAACCCTCAGGGCGCCATTTCAAGAAATTCTCCGCATGTTTGAACAGGAATACGGACTATCCGTGGACGTTCGGTATGGACCGTCTCATACGTTTCGCCGACAGATCGAACAGGGAGTTCCTCTTGATGTGTTTCTGTCTGATTCCTGGCAGGAGGTCGAGACGCTACAGCAGAAGGGAATGACGCTGTTCGGAGGTCCTCTCCAATATGCACAGACATCAATGGTCGTGGTCATGTCCTCGGCGTCGGCGGCCACGGTAATCTCAGTGAGTGAGGCATCGTCACACGGAGCCCTGCGTGTAGCTCTCGTTGATCCCAAGGCGTCGAGCGGGGGAGCGATTGCAGTGAAGGCGCTCAAACAGATGGATCCCTTGGCACACCATCGTGCGAGGCTTATCCCAGCGCCAAACACCGAAGAAGTCGTCCGCCTGGTCAGTGAAGGAGAAGCCGATGTCGGCGTGGTGTATCGGGCCGACGCGATTAATAGCGGTCAAGTGCGCATCATTGACGAAGCCCCCGCCGGACGATCCATCCCGGTCATATTCGGGCAGGCGGTCGTGTCGACCTGTCGGGACGCCTCGCGTCAAGCAGCGGAGCGGTTCCAAAATTTCATGATGAGTCCTCGCATCCAGAAACTGCTGCTCAAGTACGGCTTCGATGCGGTCCCAACAAAAGCGACAGAGGGCTAGCGCTTCGCAAGTCCGGCTGCCCTGCACGGTGTGGCGCCTGATCCGGAGTCCATCTGCACTGCACTTCACGCCTTCCCTCGCTTTATAGCTCTCCCACTTTCGTTTCGCTCCGGTGGCTGGCTCTGCTCTTGTTTCCTAGGAAAAGTCCTGGACGCCGGCCCGAGGGCCTAGGGTCTAACTCTGTGAGCTATGGTTTCCCCCATGTGACCACACAACTACGGCGGATTAGGGTGTGAAGGGTAGACCGTAAAGGCCTCGACAGCTCATAGCAGCCTTTCGGGCGGAAGAGGAAATTCCATGGCGTTCTTGCCGTTTCCTGACCGAGGAAGGATTGTGCTGCTCCGCTGGCCAGCGATCGTCGCAGGGCTTTCCGTTGCCTTGGGAATCCACATCGTTCTCACGGCGTTTGGCTTAGGGGTAGTACTCCTTCAAAATCAGTCTGCGGAGGGCGGCAGCAGTATGGCGACGGCGGCATTACTGTTGTGGAGCGGTCTTTCCTGGGTGACGGCAGCATTTATCGGCGGCTATTTCACCGCGTGGGTGGCTGATGCCTCGCGCTATGTCGAAAGCCTTCTCCACGGACTGGTGCTCTGGGGCGCCTTGACGTTCATTCTGATGTTCTTGCCACCCAGTACCATGGGCATCAGCGCGGAGGCAGAGGCTGCCTTGTCGCCGAGCACCATCTC
>DASTJX010000247.1:0-3890 GCA_035716265.1 Nitrospira sp. | reverse complement strand
GAGGCGATTCGCCACGTACAAGCGGGCAACGCTCCTCTTTCAGGATCTCGACCGTTTGAAACGGCTGTTGCAAGACAAATGGCGCCCGGTTCAGCTGGTGTTCGCAGGTAAAGCCCACCCCGCCGATGAGCCAGGCCGCTATTTTATCCACGAGGTCATGAACTTTTGCCACGACCATAAGTTAGGGGGATATGTAGCGTTTCTTGAAGATTACGAAATGCACATGGCTAAATACCTGGTCCAGGGGGTCGACATCTGGCTCAATACACCTCGATTTCCCATGGAGGCGAGCGGCACGAGCGGAATGAAAGCCGCCTTAAACGGGGTCCTTCATTTCAGCACACTCGACGGGTGGTGGACGGAAGGGTACAACGGGGCGAACGGCTGGGGCATTCAGCCGTTACAAGGAAATCAGGACCTACAGGCTCAGGATTACCACGATGCCGAACAGCTCTACCGCCAGCTGGAGCAGGAAGTCGTACCTCTGTTTTATCAACGTGACCTTGATGGAATTCCTCGCGGCTGGTTACAGATGGTCAAGGAGAGCATTAGAACGATCGCGCCGCAATTCTGCACCAAGCGGATGGTCAAAGATTACGTCGAGACGCTGTACTGCCCCGCAATGACTCGCACCCCCTCAAGCTGGTGAGGACCCTTCGCTGATCTATCTCATCTGCATGCTGCTTGCCTTCGCTGTGCCTCCCGACGCCCTTGCCGCCACCGCGACTTCTTCGGAGAAGGAGGCAAGGGACGCATTCCGTCGGTCTGACTACGAGACTGTCCTAAAGCTCCTGCCCGCCGTATCTTCCGGAATACCGCCTTCGAAAGCATGGCTTCGTCTGGCCGTCGACAGCGCAATACATGTGGGGCGTCCGGAAGAGGGGTTGGAGATCTACGACCGCCTGGTCAAGCCGGGGCAGCAGGAAGACGTCCCCCTCCTCCAGCGGCTCGGTATCGGTTTCTTACGGGCCTACGTCCGCGACTCCAGGGAACACCTCCGCATCGCCGCATACAGTGCATTGGCCGAACTCAATCTACCGGACCAGCAGTCCGTTCTGGAGGACGGCTTGTTGGACACCTCACCGATTGTACGGGCGAGGGCCGTCGAAGCGCTCGGCCGCGCGGGACTCGGTTCGCGTTCGCAAGCCTTGCGTCGCGCCATGCAGGACGAGAATCCGTCAGTCCGTATCGCCGCGATGAACGTCATGAGTGAGGCCCAGGTCACAGAGATCATCCCTCATTTAGAACAAGTGGCTCGAACTGAAGACGGCCCGGAAGGGGTGTTTGCCTATGCCGCCTTGTATCGGCTTGGCAAGCCAGACATGCTGGTCGACATTACCGGGGCAGCCACGTTACCGGACCGGGAGACGCGTATGGCCGCGCTCGGTGTGCTTGGCCGCCTGAAGCATTCCTCGAGCCTCGCCGTTGTGAGCCAAGGAGTGTATGATCCGGAACCACAAGTGCGTGCCTTTGCAGCAGGAGCTTTGGGTGAACTCGGCCAACCGAGTGCCGTCGCTCCTCTCACCCATGCGCTTGGCGACGAAAATCCGCGCGTACGGGGAGCGGCCGCAGCGAGCCTGGGGCGCCTGGGCGTGAGCGATTCGCGTCCACTGTTGCATGCCCTGGTGCGCGACCCGTCGATGCAAGTCAGGGCCAGTGCTGTCGAAGGCCTGTTGCGATTGGGCGATCAGACCGCAGTCTTGGTCGCCACAGACCTGGCGCGACATCCCGACCCCTCCGTCAGGGCCGCTGCGGCTCAAGCGCTGGGTGCTGGATCCGACAGGCAAGCATTGGCCATACTCCAAACGTTGTTGCAGGATCAGCAGCCTCAACCCCGGCTTTTCGCAGCAAAAGCCTTGGGCAAAGTTTCGTCGCCCGGTATTCCGCTCATCAAAAAAGCACTGCATGACTCAGACGCGGCGGTTCGCATTACCTCGGCGGGCAGCCTGCTTCGCCAGCTCGAACCCATCGCCAAGTCCTCGTCACGTCGAGGACGGAAAGGATAGTCATGTGGAAATTTGTCGGCGTACTCGTGGTCGCCGTTGCCGCATTTGGCTTGGGATACTATTTCGGGCAACGACCGGTAGGGACCTTGGAACAAACGGTCGGTGATCTTCAGCATTCATTTAAGGATATGTCGAGGAACGTCGTCGATACCACCATGGGTATCGAGCGGGATCTCCGGAGGAGGCAAGCGCTCCTGGACACGAAGTCACGCGTGGTGCAGGCTAAATCAGAGCTCTTCGACAAGAACTTCGGGGAAGCAGCGAAGCAGCTCGCGGAAGGCGTGGACGCTCTGGAAAGTTCCGTCAAAGGTGCCAAGCCGAGTGAACAGACTCACGCCGTACGCGGATTGATTGGAACGCTGCAGGAAGTTCGGCTGGAACTCACGATGGGGAAACCGGTACCGATTCGCAAACTCACCGAGTTACAGCAAAGCATCGATCGGGAGCTAAACAGGTAGCCGTCAGTTCAGCGAGGCGGATCCGGCCGGTTGCTTTTTCCATTTTGCCAGAATGCGCTCCACTCGCATGCGGACGACCATGTCGGGATCTTTAGTCAGTGGCTTGATCGCTTCGCGTCCTCGCAGGTCACCGATGGCTTCGAGGGCCGCTGCTGCAGTAAGCCGCGTGAACCAATCGGCATCGGCAAGCATCTCGATCAAGGGATCGACGGCTCCGCTGTGCTTGATACGACCGAGAGCCAAAACGGCCTGCTTCCGTACCATTTCATCCTTGTCTTTGAGCGCCTTGACCAACCGTTCGAGCGCCGGCTCTCCCAACTCGACTAGGGCGTTAGTCGCATCGTCCTTAAATTCATCGCTTCGCAATTGAAGCATCAGGGGATCAAGAACCCGTTCGTCCCGGATCTTGCCCAACGCCATCAGGACGTATTTCCGGACGTCCCAATCACGGACCATCTTGACGAGCATCTCTACGGCCGGAGACCCAATCTGACCCAATGCCTCAACCACGACTTCGCGGACTTGCCAATCACCGTCGTAGAGCGCCTTACACAGAGGCTCCACGCAGCGCTCGTCCCCCATTTCGCCCAGCGTTATGGCCGCCTCACGGCGCACGACCCAATCTGGATCCTTCAAGAGATCGATCTGAATATCGATCTCGTCTTTGACCTTCTCCTCTTCGAGCATGACCGGTTCGGCCTGCTCGCCAGGGAGCTCCGGCGTCACGGTTTGATCGCCGGTCAATTCAGCTGAGACCTTATCGGCCAGCTCGTCGCTTGCCGTCTCGGTTCCGGCCTGTGCTTGGGACCTGTCCTGGTTTCGCACATCATCCATATTGAGCATTCCTTCAAGTCGCTAGGCTGTTCTTCAGCTTCTAGGGGATCTCCGCTCTCGTGCTATCCAGCAGCTGGAGCGGGAGCTTCGGCCGGCTTCGCGCCGCCTGCATGCTTCTTTCTCATGGCCACCGCACGCCGTTTTCGTTGCTCGCGCTTCAGCCGCTTGCGCAATGACCGCATAGCGGCATCGCCTTCTGAATTTGATTGTTGAGGCAGGCGCTCGGCAATCTTCTTTTTCAGCCTGGCTTCGTCTGATTCTGTTGTGTGTTTTTTGGGCATCACCCAACGCCTCCTTGATTGTCCTCAGCTGGCACATCGAGGGAGCCAGTGAGAATAGTCAGTCTAGTAGAGCGCTTCGCATACTGTCAACCCGATGTGGCAGCGAAGAGGTGCCTAGCTTAACTCAAGGGTTGCAATTTGCGCATGAGCCGTATGATCCGCGGCCAGCATGCCGGGAATTCGGCGGACACGGCGGGTGAGCAACAAGTCGCTGGGGAGAACACGGAGAAACGGTGCTAAAGACGAGTCGGGCCTCGCCGGCACCCTCGTCACGTCGATGGGGAACAATGACCTCCTTGAGTCCTCTGACA
>DASTJX010000246.1:0-3425 GCA_035716265.1 Nitrospira sp. | reverse complement strand
GAAGAGCAATACGCCGTTCGGGCGCTGAAAAGCGGCGCCTCCGCGTATGTGACCAAGGATACGGCACCGCAAGAACTGGATACGGCGATTAAGACAGTCCTCGCAGGACGACAGTATGTGACACCGTCGTTGGCCCAGCGGCTCGAAGCCCTGCCCATACAATCGGCCGGCAAGCCGCTTCACACGCTGCTGTCGGATCGGGAACTCCAAGTGCTCTCAATGATCGGTGCAGGGAAATCGGTCACTGAAATCGCCGTGGCCCTCGATCTGAGCGTGAAAACGGTCAGTACCTATCGAATGCGATTGCTGTCGAAGCTCCAATTGAAGACGACGTCCGCGCTCATTCGTTATGCATTGACCCACCATCTGTAGCGCGCGTCCACGATCCTCTCGTCTCCAATTCGCGATTCCATCAAGCCGGCGCACATGCCTCCTTCATTCCGCTGTTTTGCTGCGGGCAGAAGGATGCGGCGTAGTGGCCGTCCGATCGCGAAACCCTGATGCCTACCACAAGTTAGACGCCTCGGTTGCATCGAATTTCAACAGCCTGTACAGTGACGTCCATGTTCGTACGCCCGCTCAGACCGTCGGGGAGGCCTGGGGTCACTCAGAATAAGCGGTTCCTCCTCACTCTGCTGCTTTGGTACGTGGCTCTGTCACTGTGGACGGCCTATGAGCCGGCTGACCGACAATTCTGGATGTTGTCCAGCATCCTGCCCGGCCTTTTGGTCCTGGTGCTCGTGGGCACCCATCGCTGCCTGCCGCTTTCACCGGTCTCATATGTCTTCATCGCGAGCTTTCTGACGCTGCACACAGTTGGCGTCCATTACACCTATGCACAGGTTCCGGTCGGCGCCTGGCTCGAACAGGCGGTACCGCTCGGGCGTAATCAATACGATAGGGTGGTGCATTTTTGTTTCGGTTTCTTGCTGACCTATCCGATTGAAGAACTGTTTCGCCTGACAACTCCGCTTCGGGGGTGGGTGCTGTATTATCTGCCCGTCATGACTGTCCTCGGCCTCAGTGGTCTGTGGGAAATCATCGAGTCGTGGGTCGCACAAGTCGTCCACCCTGAGCTGGGCATCACCTATTTGGGCTCCCAGGGCGATGTCTGGGATGCTCAGAAAGACATGGCAGCGGCGATGTACGGAGCCTTGCTGTGCATGGCTCTCTTATTCTTCTTGAGGAAGCAGCGTCCGGCCGCTTCACGCGCGCTCGCCGATTCCGGATCCTAAGTGACAGGAAACAGATGTGGTGAAGAAGAGGACGCTGCTGTATGGGCTGTTGGCCTGGTATGGCCTCCTCTGGACCGCACTGGCTGTTGCTCCCCACGATCGGCAAGACTGGCTGCTTGAAAATCTCCTGGCGCTCGCCGCTGTGGCCACCCTGGTCGCGACGTACCGGCGGTTTCAATTTTCCACGCTGTCGTATGTACTCATTACGGCTTTCTTAAGTCTTCATGCTGTCGGCGCACATTACACCTACGCGGAAGTGCCCTTCGGATTCTGGCTCCAGCACGGGTTCGGACTGTCACGCAATCCCTTCGATCGGTTGGTCCATTTCGCCTATGGATTGTTCCTCGCTTATCCCTTGCGCGAGATTTTAGTCCGGCTGGCCGGCGTGAAGGGCTTCTGGTCCTACTATTTGCCGCTCAGCGGCATGCTCGCCCAAAGCGGGTTCTTTGAGATTGTCGAAGCGATCGTTGCGCAGCTCGTCAGTCCCGAGTTGGGCGCCGCCTATCTGGGGACTCAAGGAGACGAATGGGATGCGCAGAAAGACATGCTTGCCGCCGGTTCCGGCGCATTGCTGTGCATGATGGCAGTGATCGTCGCACAGACGCGATCGGGAGGGACTGCGTCTTTTCAAAGCCTATGGGTCGAGGCAGAGAAACCACTGAATAGCCAGCCTGATTAGTGCAGCCAGGTGCATGAGTGCGGCGCAGTGCCTGCGATATGTCAACGCCCCGGGCGGCCAGCTCACCGCCTAGTGTAGTTGGCGGATGAGCTAGCCAGTGGAGGCGACCGCAGCGGAACCAGCTTACTTCTTCACGATCTCCAGCAGTTCCACTTCAAAGACCAGGGTCGCCCCGGGCTTGATCGTCGGCGGTGAACCGCGATCGCCGTAGGCGATGGCCGAGGGACAGACCAGCTTGCTCTTGCCGCCAACCTTCATCAGTTGCAGGCCTTCCGTCCAGCATTTGATGACTTGATTCAGTGGAAAGGTCGCCGGCTCACCGCGTTTGACGGAGCTATCGAAGACGGTCCCGTCGATGAGCGTGCCGTGATAGTGCACCTTGACGGTGTCGGTGGCTTTGGGCTGCTCACCTTTTCCTTCCTTGACCGTCGTCATGATCGCGCCGGATTCGGTTTTCTTCGCCCCTGACTCAGCGGCCGCCTTGGTGAGAAAGGCGGTGCCGGCTTTCTTTTCACTCTCGGCCACCGCTGCGGCTCGCGTCTGCTGAACCTGATTGACTTTTGGACCGTAGACGGAAAGATCGACCTTCGACGTCTTCTTAAGGACGCCGTCGGTCATGCCATTTCTCACGAACTCCAGCTCGGATTCGCTCAACGCAAACGGGGCGAGCGATTGGCTGATGATCAAGCCCAGCGCATAAAACGTCTTGTGTTCGTCGGTCGTAGGATCGGCGGCACGGGCCGGCATGGTTGAGGCGGCGCTGAGTAGCAGGCTCACAATGAGGGTCATCACGAGACGCATGCACACATCCTTTCTGTATGGAGGAATCGGACTTTCAAATGCTGCCGTTCAAATACAGTAAGCCATCAGCGATGGCAGGCTCAAGACAATTATTCCCGGGTTGCGCCTGTTCCCATGGAACGGTACACTGCGCTCCCAGCCTCTGCCACCATCGACTCCTGAATGGTTCTGACTTTCGTCATTGTCTATCTGCTGATTTCGGTCAGCGTCGGCCTTCTTGCGGCGACTCGCGTCCACAACACCAGGGACTTTGCGATCGCCGGACGCAGTCTCCCCGTACCGATCGTCATGGCGACCGTCTTTGCGACGTGGTTCGGAGCAGAGGCGGTCATGGGCATTTCCGCGACGTTCGCCAAAGAAGGCCTTCGGGGCGTTGTGGCGGATCCATTCGGCTCAAGCCTTTGTCTCGTGCTCGCGGGGCTGTTCTTTGCGCCTCGCTTCTACCGGCTGAATTTGTTGACCGTCGGTGATTACTATCGACTCCGCTACGACAGGCGGGTGGAAGTGTTGTGCACGCTGTGCATCGTGGCATCGTATCTGGGGTGGGTCGCTGCGCAGTTCAAAGTGCTCGGGCTCGTCCTACACGTCGTGACCGAGGGAGCGCTCAGCCAGGCCCTGGGCATGGTGATCGGTGCACTGATCGTGCTCGCGTATACGACATTCGGTGGGATGTTCTCCGTGGCGATTTTGGATTTCGTCCAGCTTTCCGT
>DASTJX010000245.1:0-33349 GCA_035716265.1 Nitrospira sp. | reverse complement strand
GGAAGGCTAAGGATACATGGGAACTGGTGTACTCGCTTGCATTGTTCAAGGAAATCGTTTCGAAATTGCTGAACAAGCTCAAAGATTATCTTTTGGAAAACGACTTGGACCCTATACGTTTTATGAATTTGGCACTCTATGGAGGCATAAGATTTAGTCCCTCATAAATCATATGTCCACCCGGATAATCTGGCTCAATATCGCCGTTCTCTTGCTGTTACTGGCGCTGCTAAGTCTTGTCTACTGGCAGCATACCGGTGCTCGAGCGGTGCCCGGGCTCATCGACGCCTTGAAAAGCGGTGACCTTCAGACACAAATGCTGGCGGCGCAGGAATTGAGGCATATCGGACAGCCGGCGCAGGCGGCCGTTCCCATCCTGATAGAACTGGCGATCGGGCAGGGCAGGTCTTCGATACAGATCGAAGCAGCAGGCGCCTTGCCTTCCATCGACCTGAGCGCCGCACGGAAGGTGATGGTGAATTGGCTGCCGAAGCTTCAAGATCCCGATCCACAAGTGAGAAGGGACGCCGCGGCGGCATTGGGAGCGCTGGGACCAGCGGCGAAACCGGCGGTCCATTCTTTGCTTGGAATCGCAAGCGATCCCGACACCCTCGTACGCGACCGAGTGGTACGGGCTCTGGCGTCGATTGCGATTCCTCCCGAACGGGTCGCGCGAGGACTCATCCAGGCGCTCAAGGACCCGGAATGGACCGTACGCTATGCTGCCATTAGCCCTTTTTCGTTTGGCGGAGTGTTGAACCCTGAATCGCTCGCCGCCTTGCGGCCGCTCGTTCACGACCCGAACGAGATGGTCGCTCGCTTGGCGCAATCGGCCGTCGCAGCGGCCGATCATCCGATTCCGGTCTCGGTCCATATTTTTTCACTGGATCAAGGGAGCGACCGAACGCTCCCCTTGTTGCAACTGACGAAATTCGGTCCGCGTGCGGCTGAAGCTGTCCCCAAACTGGCGTCATTGTTGGCGGCAGAGCGGCCGCTTGAGCGTTATCTGGCGGCCTGCACACTCGAATCCGTTGGACCCGGCGCAGCGCAGGCACTGCCCGCACTGCAACGAACGCTGAATGACCCAGATCCGATCGTGCGTGAAGCCGCTGCGGAGGCATTGCATGCCATCGAGGCCAGGCGGCCATGAGATGTACGGCGACGGACTCACCTCGACGCTTCACCACGTTGACCCTGGTGCTGTACTGGACCTGTATCCTGTCGGGCCTGGCCATTCCCTGGATTGCGACCATCGCCGTCGACATGGCAAAGCACGACCAGTCACTCACCGGAGCCGTCCGTCAACTCCGTCTGCATCTCTTTGCTCCAGGATACAACCTGTTCATCATTGCGCTGATCAACGCGATGCCTTTCCTCATATTCGCGGTCTTCCTGCTGTTTCATCTGGGACTATCTCCGATGGACGACCAAACCCTTCGCGGCCGTCGCAGCGCCGGTGTGCTCTTGACCGTGATCGGCCTGGTCGGCTTCAGCTTGTGGACGCATGTGACAACGATGTGGGAGGCAGACGCGCAGGCTGCGCTCGCCTACCTCTTCCTGCCATTTCTGTTACTGGTCTTGATGCCCGTCTGCTATGCATTCGGACGCGCGCTGTTTACCCTGGTCTTCCGCTGACGGTGGACAGGCCTCCATCGCAAAGGATATATATGCCCACTGATTTCCACTCACCGAGATGAGCCGATCACTGAAACAAGTCTTGACGATTGCCGGATCGGATTCCGGCGGCGGGGCTGGGATCCAGGCCGACATCAAGGCCATGTCGGCAAACGGAGTCTTTGCGATGTCCGTGATTACGGCGATCACCGCTCAGAACACGGAAGAAGTGGCGGAGGTCTTCGATTTGCCTCCTTCCATTATTGCGGCGCAGATCGACGCCGTTTTTGATGATTTCGATGTGGCTGCCGTCAAAACCGGCATGTTGTCGTCGGCTTCGATTGTCGAGACGGTCGCAAAGATGCTGAAACCTCAAGAGGTCGCCAATCTGGTGGTCGATCCGGTCATGATTTCCAAGAGCGGGCATTCGCTCTTGAAACAGGATGCCATCGAGGCGGTAAAAAGGCAGTTGTTCCCGCTCGCGATGCTCGTCACGCCTAATGTCCATGAGGCGCAGCAGCTCTCCGGCATTCAGATTATGTCACTGCCGGATGCCCGGCGCGCGGCGAAGGTCATACATGGGTTCGGATGCAAGCATGTGCTCATCAAGGGCGGGCACCTCCTGGCCGAGCGGGCAACCGATATTCTCTATGACGGAAGGTTCTTCAATGTCTTCAAAGGTGAGTTCATCGATACGCCTCATACGCATGGAACCGGGTGCACCTACGCTTCAGCGATTGCAGCGCAACTGGCCCGTGGCAAGACGATCACGGACGCGATCGCGGCGGCCAAGATCTATGTGACCGAAGCGATCCGCCACAGTTTGGCAATCGGGCACGGTGCCGGTCCCACCAACCATTTCTACTTTCTACCGGAATCATGAAACGATCGCTCCTGTCCTCTCAGTCAGAGGGCGTCAACCGCCGTCAGAAGGCGCGGCTTGCTCACCTCTCGCTGTCCTGTACGCCGCTGATATTCTTGCTCGCCGGATTCACCTGGTTGTCACTGTCGTTCCTGCTCGGGGTCGCCATGCTGTTCGGCCTGGTCAATGGCACGCCACTGCCTCACTGGCTCAAGCCGGTGCACGTACACGGCACGCTGCTCGGCGGATTGCTGCAGTTGATCATCGGTGGCCTCCTTTTTTCATTGGCTCGTGCCGACGACCGCACCGAGGCGTCATCTCACTCGTCTTTATTTTGGGCTTTCAATGGTGCGACGGTCGGCCTGCTGGTCAGTTTTTGGCTCGGACACATGACAATGGCAGGGCTCGCAGCACTCGTGCTCATAGGAATCGTCGCGTGGATGTCACCACGGACCTGGCTCCGCATTGGCAACGTCTATCGCCAGCCGGCCGGTGCAGGATGGATCGCTCGCACGGCCTTCATCGCTCTGGTGCTCGGCCTGATCGCCGGTGCCATGATGGCCTTCCGCGTCATCGAGGGCTATCACAGCTATTTCCGGCTTTTGCACATCCATTTCCTGGTGCTCGGATTCTTGACGGTCACGTTCATCTTGGCGCTGCATCAGATTCTGCCGGTTCTTACCCGGGCACCGCTGGCCAGCCATGTACTGGCCCGCATATCGCTGTGGTTTCTTCCGGTCGGGTTTGCGGTCCTGATCAGCGGATTTGTCTTGTCATCTCTCTGGCTACAGATCGCCGTCGGAGGGCTCTTGGTGGCCGCCGTGACCTTGTGCACGTACGATTTCCTCGTCGGCTGGATCAAATCCGGCAGCCCGGGAAATGCCGCGTCCGACCATCTCCTAATCGGTGCCTGTTTTCTTTTTCTCACGACCGTGGCTGGTCTGGCGATGGCGGCAAACTACCTGCGCACTCCGCCGGTGATGCCGATCGGATCGCTCCACCTGGTGGCCTACACGCACCTCGCCTTCATCGGATTTATGGCGCAAGTCGTCTGCGGCAGCCTCTCGACAGGCGTGCCGGCTATCTTGGCGGTGACCCGCGTGCCGAACAGCAAAAAGCGTGAGGCCTACCGCGCGCAGCTGGACGGCGTCATGAACCGGTGGAGAACGATACAACTCGCAGGAATGAGTCTTGGGACGATGTCATTGGCGGTCCTTGCAGCGCTGACATGGAATGTTCCGCTCGGTTCTTTGTACGTGCAGATCACTGTCTGGATTGGCGCCGGACTGTTGATCGTGAGTTTGACCTTGTTCGCCGTCAAGCTGACCTGGGCCGTCGGCTTACGGCCTTCCTAACCGCCGTCTCACGGCAATGGCGTCATATCGGTCCTGCTCCGTACCTCAGAGCCTGCACCCCTGGACATTTCTGGCCAAGCGATAAGCCGTAGCTCCAGTCTTTCAAGCAGTTGCAGCTTCATCTGTCCAGCCTGTTTCTTGCTCCTCTCCAGGGAGAATCAGGCCGCACTTGGCCGGCTCACACAACGAGGACCCCATGAATGACGAACTGACGCACATCATTCCCGATCCGTGGCGAAGCCTCTTTTACTTTGTGACAATCCCGCTGTCCTGGATTCCCGACATGCAGCACCAGGTCATGGGATTCGTGCTGACTTCAACAGCAGGCTGGACAGCCGGAATGTATTACCTGTTGCTGCTCTTGCCCGCAATGCTCTGGATCGGAGCCGTGTGGTGTACCCACTTGATGCTCTATACATTGCCGTTTCGCTCCGGCCGGATCGAGTTGCTGAGAATGCTGTTACTGGCCTGGTGGGACACCGCCTTCGCGATGTGGATGTATTGGGTCGGCATCGGGCGCTTTCTCGTCGTCGTGCTGGGATGGTTGTTCACGCTGGGACGACTGGGGCTCAACCTCGCTGCCGAGGCGATGAAGCAACTGGTGCTTCTGCCCTTCAAAATGACGGGACAGATGACGCAAAGCTATTTTCAGCCCGGTGTGCCATGGATCGCCTTTCTTCTGTTGATCTTCTGGTGTGTGTTGGAAGCGACGATCTTCACCTACACGCTCGTGCCGACCGTCACGGAAGTCTTGGCCGGCATCACCGGCTCAGATGCCTCCGCCATGACGGGGACTATTCTCTATCTGTTCCTGTTGTTGCTGATCATGGGGAGCTTCGCCTGTATCCAGGTGCTCGCCGACTCGGTCAAAAACCATGAATATAAATTCCTCATTCAGATGCTCCTTGTTGAGGTCTTTGTCATGACCTTCGAAGTGATGTTTCTCTATCGCGAGCTCGTGGATGCGCTTTCACCCTGGATTGCGCAGCAGACTGGTGAACAGTTCCGCCCCGGCATCATCTTCACGCTCTCCCTGGCGACATTCGGCTGGATGGGTGTTCGGGGCATGACCTGGTTTCTTTTCGGCCAGTATGGCACCCCTCCGCTGCTGTCCTTCATCTCTCGCCAGCCCATGCAGCAAGCCGCAGCCACGCAGGACGTACATGTGTTGGCGACGCAGCCGCCGGTGTGGTGGCGCGCTCCGCTCGATGACTTCAAGCGGGAAGTTGGATGGCTGCACGAGAAATCCGGTGAACTCATGGAGTTTCTCATGCTGCCGGTTCTCCACGTGGTCGCGGCTTTGTTGAACTTCGCCATGATCCTTGTCATGGGTAAACCGGTCTTCGGTATTCCATTCAAGAGCCTCAAAGATGTCGTGGAAACGCGGGAGCTTCTCCCCACTGTCAGATGGCAGCCGAAAAAGGTGGCCTTATGACCCGCAACCCGATGCAGCCACTCACTGCCGTGGTCATCGCCATGCTGTGCCTTGCAGTGGGCTGCTCGCAGGGGGAGGCTCAATCCTACAAACCGCACAACACGCTCTTCATCGGAGTTGATGCGAGCGGCTCGTTCAAGAACTCCGGCTACTATGACAATGCCCTGTCCTTTCTTGCCCACTATATTTACGGGCATCTGCATCAGTTAGGGGGGTTGGAGAAACCGCAAGCCCTCTTCGTCGCCAGCGTCGGGGGCAAGAACCTACAGGAGCCCAAGAGCTTCCATCCCATTCACGATTTTGAAAACAAAGACATTCCCTCGATCGAGGCCGAACTCCGCAAGTGGTTTCCGCCCGGCGATCGAGTGACCGACTTCAACCCGTTCTTTGCCGAGGTGGCTCGCATTACCAAGGAGCGCAATCTTGTCCTCGCGCCGATCAATGTCATCATCATTACCGACGGGGTGCCGGACGCCACCACCAGCGGCGCGATCGCCGGCACGCAGGGCCTCTACGAGAAAATTGATCTCAAGCCGCTCGAATACTTGTCTCGCAACGTGACGCTTCGCCTGGCGTACATCAGTCCCAAAGTCGGCGAGCAGTGGCGCAGGCATGTTCCTCGCGAACGGGTGCGCCTCTGGACGGTCGACGGGGAGGTCATGAAAAACTGGAGAGAAAAGCTGCAGCCCGACCGTAATCTCGCACAACAAGATCGATTCTGGAAATGGCTTCAAGATACGGTCGACTACCGCGTGCGATCGAGCAAGATGTAGATTCGGCCCCGCCGGCGTCTGTCCGAAAAAGTCTGCTACAATGCCCCTGCATGGAAGAGTCGTTGACGTTTCACGACGAGCGAGGGCATCGCATCTCGGCGGTCCTTAGTCGTCCCGAACAGCCTACCACCGCCATCAGCGTCCTCTGCCACGGCTTTCTGTCGGGCAAAAACAGTACAACGAACAAGACCCTGACAAGGATGTTGAACGAGAAGGCCATTGCCACATTTCGGTTTGATTTTTTTGGTCAGGGCGAAAGCGCCGGACATTTTGAAGACATCACGCCTTCGCTGGCGGTTGCACAAACCCATGCGGCCGTCACCCTGGTCCAAGCACAGGGTTTTGTAAAGGTCGGCCTCGTCGGATCGAGCTTCGGCGGGCTGGTCTCGATCCTTACCGCTGCACAACGGCGAGACATTGCCTGCCTGGCCTTGAAATGCCCGGTGGTAGATTTTGCCGAAGAACTTCGCTTAGAATTCGGACCGGATGAACTGGCTCGCTGGCAAGCCACGGATACGATTCCGAACCTCATGGGTGGACCGGACCGGATCCGATTGAAGTACGGCCTGTATGAAGACTCCCTTCAACAGATTGCCTACGGGCCAGCCGCCCAGATCATGGCGCCGACGGTAATCGTCCAGGGCGCATGCGATGAGTTGGTGCCGCTTCATCAAAGCCGGCGGTTGTTGGATGCGCTGCGTGGTCCGAAGCGGCTGGACCTCTTGCCGCACGCGGACCATCAGTTTACGCGTGGCGAGGACTTCAGAACGATGACCACCGCTATGAGCGACTGGCTCGTCCGGTATCTGATATGATACGGACCGTCTGCCCGGGCAGGAGTTGAAGGAACGGCCATGATCACGGAAGGCGTTCAACAAACCCTCACCGTTCTCTATCCCCTTTACAAAACTGAAGTGTATCAGCGGCGCGAGCACATGATCCGGCTGACGGCCTTCGGTGCCTTCGGCTTGATCGCGATGATCTTTGCGCTGCTTCTGAGTCCCGTTAAGTCGCGGCTCTCGCCTCCGGAAAGCGTACTTCTGGCCCTCGGCAGCCTGACATGGTGTGCACTGTTTTGCGGGCTGGTCTTACAACAGCAGTATCGGCACCGCCTGGCGAAACAGGTTCTGATTCAGCTCGAACAGGCGCTCGGATTTTATGAAGACGGCCTGTTTGCCGATCACCAGACGCTGTATCCAACCAAATGGAAAACGGCGTGGCTGACCGACCGGACGGGCCTGCACTACTATGCCTCCCTGTGCGGATTGACCGGCATCTTTCTCTTTGCTTTGATCCTGGTTTAAGGCCGCTCACAGCGCTCGACCGCCTCGTGGCTGCTTTCCGCCCCCTCGCGATACTCACGCGCAAAATTCACTTTTTCTGGCCTATTGAGCCCTTCGGATAGAGAATGCCCTTACCGCGGCTATTCTTTCTCACAGAGCCTGACACGGTCACGTTCCGTCAAGGTAGTACCCGTGATGTTCAACCACCACTTTCATCGCTCCCTCATCATTGTGGCGCTCGTCGCCACAACGAATCTGATCGGCATCGCCACGCCTGTACTCGCGGAGGACCAGCAGCCGGCCCGACATCACAGTTTGATCCATCGCCAGGCATCCGATCTGCGACCGCTCGAGCCGGCAACGAGCACGCCTCCGACGGCTACGGCCCCATCGACACCTGCTCCACGCCCGCTGTCTCGGAAACTTGCCAAACGACCAGGCCACACAACGATCCTCGGAGCGGCGGCTGAACCGCCGCAGACGACTTCTGCCACTGCGCTGCCGGCAACCACAGAGACAACCAAAGCCGGCACTTCCCTGGCTGCGACCGGCACGGCCTTGGCAGGTTCCTCGGTGGCGGGCGTGCCCGCGGCAGCTTCGAGTGCCTCGACAACAGCAACCCTCCCGCTGGCGAATGTCGCCCCCTCGACCAAATCCGCTGCGGGCGCCGTCGGCAGCACAGGAACAGTCTCCTCGAGGTCCTTAGGAAGCCCTGCGACGGGCGGACGCGGCCTGCAACGTCTCGCTGATCAACTACCGGTCTCTCAAATGATTGCGCCGACGGTGACGATCTCTTCTCCTTCAGCGCCATCAGCTCCGCGGCAATCTTCGGCTCCCTCCTCGTCCGAACCATCGACAACCTTGCCGCCTCCGCCGACGTCCACATCGCCTGGAACAGGGAGTGCCATCCTGAGCTGGACATCAAACGGTGAAGCCGATCTTGCGGGGTATAAACTCTATGTGGGCACGGCGCCGGGCCAATATACCTACGCCGGATCTCCTTTCGTCATCGGCCTTATGGGCAGCTACACAATCTCAGGCCTTCCGATGGGACAGACCTATTACTTCGCCCTCTCAGCCTTCGACTCATCCGGGAATGAAAGCGGACTCTCCTCCGAAGTCAGCAAGAGCATCTACTAGCGGCTGCTGAAACCGCTCCCCAACGTCGTTCTCGGTCGTTCCTCTCCCTGCGACGTACCCCAGAGGGCACGCCTCAGTCGCCGAACTTCCTGCGCCCTTGTTGGGAAACAGTTTGAGCAGCCGCTTGGAAGCGCAAAGATGACTTTTCTTGAAGCTCGTTGGAACAATCAGGACAATTTATCGCTTGAACACTACTCTTTTCCGGACATTGCGCAGCGGAAGCCTGTATAACTGTTTTTGGTGTCCGGCAGAAGCTTGAAGCGGCCGTATGTCAGCAGATACTTGGGCAGGTCGGACCAGGATCCTCCCCGCAGGACTTTGAATTGGCCTTGAATCGGGCCCTGGGGATCACGGTCCGGTGAGATTTCATAATAGTTCGTGCCATACCAATCCTGGACCCATTCATAAGCGTTGCCCGCCATGTGGTAGAGCCCATACGGACTTTTGCCCTGCTCGTGCGAGCGGACCGGCAACAGGACTTGGTTGTAACTAAAGCGGGCGCCCAGCGCAAAATTTGCCAACTCCGTGGTCGGGACCTGATTGCCCCAAGGATATGACCGACCATCCGTTCCTCTCGCGGCTTTTTCCCATTCGGCCTCGGTCGGCAGTCGTTTGCCCTTCCACCGGCAGAAGGCGTCCGCATCATGCCAATCCACTCCGATAACGGGGCGGTCGGCGTGCTGCAAGAGATCCACCGTTTCCCACTGCCAGGGCGCCCCACGCTTGTCCGCCGCCAGAAATGCCGCGTACTGAGCGGTCGTCACTTCCTCGGCATCAATGGAAAACCCTCGGAGCCAGACGCGATGAGCTGGGCGCTCATCTTCGAGTGCCTGGGCGCCGTCCGACCCCATCACGAATGGACCGGCCGGAATCTCAACCATCGGCGTGTCAGGTATTGGACTCGTCATCAATGATTTGGACTTTCTCAGCCGGTCAAGCTGCGCCTCGCAGACTGTCTCACACAGGACAATGATTACGACAGGGATGGTCAACACCATCATCTTTCTCACCCACCCACCCTGGCCGCGCCGAGACGCGCCCTCGCCCTTGCTCACCCACCCGACCCCGGCGTGCATTGTCCACCCGCCCAACCCATCGATTGCTTCGCAATCGTTTCCCCGGGACACGCCATTCCGCGAGCAAGGCCGCAGGAAGTTTGACGCCTTTTGGTCCTCTAAGCGAGACATACGATTGAGAACGCAGCCGGGAAAGGATGCGCGTTCGCGCGACGGGGCTGGGCGGGTGAGAACACAATCGTTTTCACAGTCCCGTCAGTAGATGGTTCCACCGACCACCCAATGGCGGTCATCAATCACCTCGATCAGCAGGCGCGTCAGGTTCATCCGGGCAAGCTGGGACGTCACTTCGTCTTCGGTAAAGGCGGCCATCAGCGAATTGTAAAAGTCACGCCGCAAAATGTCCGGCTCCGTGGCTGCGTAGCGATCCACGATCGCCTGTGCTTCCTCACGTGAGTCCGGCCGGAGAAGATCCATGACGAGCACAGGGGAGCCGGGCCTCACCAGTTGACGGAGCTTGTGCCAAAACTGAAGCGGGTTGGGCAGGTGGTGCAAGAGGCTGTTGGAGAGCGCCGCATCGAACACGTTTGCCCCGGCAACGGCCTCGAACCGCTCGCAGCGCAGCGTAATGCGCTCGCCTAATCCGGCCCGTTGCACGGCCTGTTGGCCTAACCGGATCATGGGCTCCGAGGCATCCACGCCGAGGACATGGCAGGTCACATAGCGCCGGGCAAATCGCACGGGAATGTCGGCCGGACCGCAGCCTACGTCCAACACGCGCCCGCCGGAAAAATCCGGAAAATACTCGCCGAACCGGTCCACAAAACCTTGATTCTCTTCGGCGAAATCGGCGGCGGCATAAGCTTCGGTCTGCTCGGGACCATCCATCAACTCCGGTTCCAGCACGCGCTCCATCATCGTGAGCCTTTGGAAGTCTGCGGCCGCTTAACGATCTCGACTTTATCGCCAGGCCGCACGACTCCGTCTTGCAGGACCCTGGCGTAAAGACGGCTCCATCCCGGATTGGCCTTCTGAGAAATCCGGTTGATGTCTCGGTCACGAAACCATTGCGCATTCAATTCACAGGGGGCGCAGTAGCTGGCCACTTCGAGGCACACGTCCGGACCGATGCGGAGTTGTGTTCCTGGTTCTATGTGATCCCACTCGAGTCCGGCCAGCGTCAGATTTTCACCGGAAGACCCCGAGTCGATAGAGTGGCCTTCGTCCTGCAACCGCTCAATCAGTTCCAAAGAAAACAGACAGAGTGCGCGGTCCGGCCCGCCGTGGACTTTCAGGTTGCGTTGACGATCGCCGTCCATGCCTTCCTTGTCGATCTTCGCCTCAAAGACCGGATGTTTCGGGACTCCTCCATCCGAGACATTGATTTGATGGACGTGGGGGTACGGCGGCCGGCCTTGTGGACTCATCCTTACCCTTCACACGATTGCGCTCGTCGGAATTCGATCGCCACCCAACCGTCTTGCTCTCGAACACAGCCGGAGAAGAGATCAACCCGGGCAAAGGCTTCCACAATTTCGTCACGCTGGTCACGTAACAGGCCCGAGACGAGAAGCATCCTGCCCGTAGCCGCCGCGAGCGGTTCGGCCAATTGAAGAAGCGTCTGCCGATCGAGATTGGCCAGGACAACGTCATAGGTTTGATCATCCGCAAGTGTTCCGCATTGAAAAGACAATTCCAGCCCGAAGCCGTTGCCGGAGGCATATTCGCGCGCACAGTCAACGGCGTCCGCATCATGGTCAATTCCCACGCCCCTATCGGCTCCGAGTCGGAGCGCAAACATGGCTAAGAGGCCGCTGCCGGTCCCGACATCGAGCACCGTCTCGCCTCCGTGAATTGTGTCCTCGAGCCATTCCAACAGCATGCGTGTTGTTGCATGGTGTCCGGTGCCGAATGCCTGCTTCGGATCGAGGATGATTTCGATCTGATCGGAACGGAGCGCCACGGATGTCCAGCTTGGTCTAACGACGAGCCTCCGGCCGATCCATAAAGGCTTGACGGACTGAGCCCATTGCCGGTTCCAGTCCTGATGCTCCATGGTACGCACGACGATGTCCGGCTCAGGCAAGCCTGGGCCGGTCAGGTGACGAATGGCCAGCCTGAGCTGTGTCAGACGGTCGGGAGACCATCTCGTGGTCGGCCAATACAGATGAATTGTGCGCTCATCCTGCCAGGCGCCTTGCACCGAGGAGTCGTCCAGCAGGCCCAGCACTTCGCCGGCATCCACGGAAGAGCAGATTTGAACATCGATGTAATCGGATGCCATACGGACTTTCTCTACAGGCTATTCGAACAGCTGTCGTGACCACGAACCCGGTTGGTCCAACAGCCTGCTACTCATTGACGCCATGGAAAGCTTCCAGTATCGTCACCAAACAATGGCGGTACGCGTGCGCGCCCGGCAACTCCAGCAGCTGATCGGCAGAATCGAACGGTTGATCGCGCGCGGGACCGCCGCCAGCTCCCGTTTCACGACCTACCGTCTGGCCATTTTCATTGCAGGAACAGTCAGCAGCATCGGACTGTTCCGATCGGGCCACTATCACACCGGCAACATCGTCCTGGCCGCATTCGTCATCCTCTTCCTCATTGTCGCGTCGTATCATAACAGGCTTGAACAACGGATTCATCGGCTGCGCTTGTGGGCGCTGATTAAAACTGCACACCTTGCCCGTGTCCAGCTCGCATGGTCTCAGGTCCCTCACAAACCGGCTGATTCGCTGTCGTCGCATCTCTATGCTCACGACCTGGATTTGGTCGGACCGCACTCACTGCTGCATCTGATCGATACCACCGTTTCGGATCACGGACGAACCCGCCTGACCTCATGGCTCCTGACTCAACCTCCTGATCCAAAAGTGTGGGACACCCGCCAGCGCCTCGTCAAAGAACTCGCTCCACGCTCGCTATTCCGCGACCGGTTGGTCCTCGAGGCGAACCTGGCGGGTGAACAAGAGATCAACGGCCGCCGATTGGCGGCAGTCATCGAGCATCCGGTCGGCTTTCCCGGATTGCCCCGCATCCTCCTCCTCCAGTCGGTGTTGGCGACAGGCACGATCGTGCTTGGAGTCGGCGCCTTGTTGGATTGGCTGCCGGGTTATTGGATGTTGACGTTTGGCGTCTACGCGTTGATCTATCTCATGACCGACCAGGGGGAAGAGCTGCTCGAACATGCCGTCGGGCTGCACCACGAGATGGAACGGTTGAGCCGGGTTCTCCGTTTCCTAGAACGACATGCCGCCCGCCCTGGTTCCGCGATGGCACACACTTGCGCCCCTTTGCTCGAGGCGGGTCGTTCGCCCTCCTCGTTTACACGGCATATTGCCCGCATCTTCCATGGAATCAGCGTGAAGGCGCATCCCTTGATCCATCTTGGTCTGAACGCGCTCGTCCCGTGGGACCTGTTCTTCGCGTTTCGCCTGAGACAATTTCAAGAGCGTGTGCGCACATGGCTTCCTCTGTGGCTCGATCGATTGGCTGAAGTGGAAGCGGCTTCCGCCCTCGCCACCTTTGCCTATCTGCATCCCGACTATGCCTGGCCGACACCGACACTGGCCCCGGCCGTCGGCCTCGCCAGCCACAACCTAGGCCACCCGTTGATCCCCTCCACGACTCGCGTCAACAACGACATCGGACTGGAAGGGCTCGGCACGATTCAGTTGATTACGGGTTCGAACATGTCGGGCAAAAGCA
Source organism: Nitrospira sp. (assembly GCA_035716265.1). Taxonomy (GTDB): domain Bacteria; phylum Nitrospirota; class Nitrospiria; order Nitrospirales; family Nitrospiraceae; genus Nitrospira_C. The sequence continues at coordinate 20,160 of DASTJX010000245.1, read as the reverse complement.
CCTTTCTTCGAACCCTCGGCATCAACCTCTGCTTAGCGCAGGCCGGAGCCCCGGTCTGCGCCTCAACATTTACCTGGAGCTGGAGCCGCCTGGGCTGCTGCATCCGCGTCAACGACTCGCTCGATGCGGGTCTGTCCTTCTTCTATGCAGAGGTCAAACGGCTGAAGACCATCCTCCAGACCACCACCGACCGGACCTCGCCACCGGTCCTGTTTCTCATCGACGAAATTTTCAAAGGAACGAACAATCGCGAGCGCCTGATTGGCAGCCGCTCCTACATCAAGGCCCTGGCAACCGGCAACGGCTACGGGCTGGTCAGCACGCACGATCTGGAGCTCACGGATCTCGAGAACGAGATTCCCTCGCTCGTCAATGCGCACTTTCAGGAAACCGTCTCTGATGGTGCACTGTCCTTTGATTACCGGCTCCGTCCCGGCCCTTGTCCTACGACGAACGCGCTGCGGATCATGGAATTGGAAGGGCTGCCTATTCCCAGGACCTCCTCACATGAGGCACAATAGCGCTCACGCATGACTCATCCTCTTCGCGGATTGCTCATCGCCCAATTCTGCGGCGCGTTTAACGACAATGCGTGGAAGCTGATGGTTGCCCTGCTGGGCATCCGTCAGCTGGCTTCCACGATGGCGCCCGGGCCCGAGTTCGAAACGGCCTCGCAAACCCAAACCACGCTAGCCTTTGTCATCTTCACCTTTCCGCTCGCCGTCGTGTCGATCGTGGCCGGCTTGCTGGCCGACCGGGTCAGCAAGCGTACGGTGATCATCCTGATGAAGGCGGTCGAGATCCTCTTGATGGGTGCCGCCACGCTTGCCCTATGGATGAATCCGGCCGGAGGAATCCTGCCGCTGATCGTGCTCGCAGGCATGGGCGTGCACAGTGCCCTCTTCAGTCCGGCCAAATACGGCATTCTTGCGGAGCTGTTGCCGCACCATCGATTAGCCGCCGGCAATGGACAGCTCGAGATGTGGACGTTCCTCGCCATTTTGACCGGCACCGCGGCACCGGGCATTCTGCTGTCGCTGACCGGAAACGCCGTCTGGATGGCCCCGCTGTTGCTCTTGGCCTTGGCACTCATCGGATTCAGCGCGGCCTGGACCATTCCACGTGTGCCGCCGGCGAGAGACGAAGGCGGGCTTGCCAATACCTTGCATGGAGCATGGGTGGCGCTGGCGCGTGACCGCATGTTGCGCTTAGCCATCTACGGCGCCGTCTTCTTCTGGACGATCGCGAGTCTCTTTGCCCAGAACATCCTGGTCTATGTCAAGGCCGTGCTGGGCGTCTCGGACTGGCAGTCCGGACTGCCGCTCATGATGTTATCGATCGGCATCGGCATCGGAGCCAGATGGGTCGGCCGTCTCTCCCAGGGACGGGTCGAGTATGGCCTGATTCCCTTGGGCGCGGCCGGCGTGGCTGTCATGCTCTCGGCACTTGGCCTTTTCGCTCCAGCTCTGCCGGCCACGCTGGCACTGATGGTAATCCTCGGGATCTCGAGCGCATTGATCTTCGTCCCGATGAACGCCCTGATTCAATGGCGCGCACCGGACGACCGGCGTGGCTCGGTCATCGCGTTCGAGAACACCTGCGTGTTTACCGGGATACTCCTGGGATCGCTTGGGGCCGGGGCGCTTGCCAGCGGCGGAACGTCAACGACAGGCATCTTTACGGCTGCGGCCGCGTTCACTGTTCTTGGCACAGCGTGGGCGATGTGGCTGCTGCCCGAAGCGTTGCTGCGGGTCGTCCTCGTCATTGTCACCAACAGCCTGTATCGGCTCCGCATCGTCGGCCACAGTCATGTACCGACCAAAGGTGGTGCGCTGCTCGTGCCCAATCATATCTCCTTTGTCGACGGCTTGTTCCTGATTGCCAGCCTCGATCGACCTGTGCGCTTTGTCATGGATGAACAATATGCCGAACAGCCGTTCTTCAAACCGATCATGAAGCTATTCGGCGTCATTCCCATTTCTCCATACGGAGGGCTTCGCGTCGTGCTGCGCGCGTTGCGAGAAGCCGGTGCCGCCATCGAGCGGGGTGAACTGGTCTGTATCTTTCCCGAGGGCCAAATCACAAGGACGGGCACGCTGTTGCCGTTCCGCCGTGGCTTCGAGCGAATTATGAAAGGCAGATCCGCGCCCGTCATTCCGATCCATCTGGATCGCATCTGGGGCAGCATCTTCAGTTTCGAGCGGGGCCGGTTTTTCTGGAAAATCCCGGAGCGCCTGCCGTATCCCGTCACGGTGTCGTTTGGTAAGCCCCTGCCTGCAGAGGCGACGGCCCACGAGGTTCGCAGCGCGATTCAGGCTCTGGGAGAAGCCGCTTGGGCGCTGCGCAAACCGGATCGACGCCCTCTGCATCGCGAATTTGTTCACGCGATGAGAAGACACCCATTCCGGTTCGTGATGTCGGATCAGAGCCGGCCGCATGTGTCAGCCATGCAGGCCTTGATCGGATCCATTGCCTTAGCCCGAGCATTGCGGACGTCCTGGGAACATCAGCATCATGTCGGCATTCTCCTTCCACCGAGCGTCGCCGGCGCACTGGTCAATGTCGCGGCGCCTCTGTGCGGAAAGACCAGCGTCAATCTCAATTACACGGTGGGTAAGTCGGGGCTCAGCGCCTCCGTCCGCCTTGCCGGCCTCCGCACCATCGTCACCAGCCGGACCTTCGTCGAAAAAGCCAAACTCGAATTGCCGGATGCACCAGCCATCGTGTGGCTTGAAGACCTCGCTAAGACGATCCGTCGAAAGGAGAAATTTTTCGCAGCCATGCTCGCGTGCATCGCGCCGGTTCGGTTGATCGAGCGGGTCTGTGGCCAACGTATTCCCCTTTCTATCAACGCTCCGGCCACCATTATCTTCAGCAGCGGAAGTACGGGTGAGCCGAAAGGCGTGGTGCTGTCGCATTACAGCGTGGACGCCAATGCACAGGGCGCGACGCAGGTTCTCCATCTCTATCGACATGAACGAGTCCTCGGAATCCTGCCGTTCTTTCATTCGTTCGGGTATCTGGTGTTCTGGTTCGTGATGTTCAACAACGCCGGACTGGTGTTTCATCCCTCTCCGATCGATGCGGCCGGGATCGGAGAACTGGTCCGCCGGCAGCGGGTGACGTTTCTTGTGACCACGCCCACTTTTTTACAGCTCTATGCCCGGCGGTGTAGTCCCGAGCAATTCAGTTCCTTGCGCGTCGCCCTGACGGGTGCGGAGAAGCTGTCGCTTCGCGTCTCCCAGGCATTCAAAGACCGCTTCGGCATCGAACCAATCGAGGGCTACGGCGTGACGGAATGTGCACCGGTAATCGCGGTCAACTGTCCGGACTTTCGCGCCGCAGGCTACTACCAGCCGGCCTCACGCCGGGGAACAGTCGGTCAGCCGCTGCCTGGCATTTCCGTCCGCATCGTCGATCCGGACAGTTTTGCCCCGCTGCCTCTTGGAACTCCCGGCATGCTGTTGGTCAAGGGGCCCAACGTGATGACCGGCTATCTCGGGCGGGACGATCTCACGGCGAGCGTGATGCGAGAGGGATGGTACATCACCGGCGACATCGCCACGCTCGACGACGACGGGTTTTTGACGATCACCGACCGGCTGTCACGGTTTTCGAAGGTCGGTGGAGAAATGATTCCGCATGGCAGGGTCGAAGAGGCCCTCCACCAGGCTGCAGAGAGCGAGGTGCCGGTATTTGCCGTGACCGGTATTCCCGATGAACGCAGGGGGGAGCAGCTCGCGGTCCTGCACACGCTCGACGAATCACGCATCCCGGACATTCTCGCGCGCCTGTCTTCTAACGGCTTGCCAAATCTCTTTATCCCGGCACGGGCTAACTTCGTTAAAGTGGAGAGTCTCCCGGTGCTCGGCACCGGCAAGATGGATCTGCGCGCGCTCAAGCGCATCGCCGTGGAACGGCTGACAGGGAGATAAGGTCTTGGAAGCCCGAACGTTACACACGACACTCAAAATTCCACAGAAGTGAGCGCTCAAACGCAAAGATGAATGGTGATGAAAAGAAGCTGATCGACTGCCATGTCCATCTGGCTGCGCTGCCGGAGGGCGGTAACGGTTGCTATATCTCGCCGAAGATGCTCAAGAGCCCGCTGTTCCGGTTTTTGCTGTGGAAACATGGGCTCTCGCCGGACAAGCCACGGGAAGCCAACCGCAAATATGTGGATGACTTGCTGGTTGAATTGCGCGCCTCCCGACAGGTGCAACGAGCGGTCCTGCTTGGGATGGACGGCGTGTATGACCATGCAGGAGAGCTCGCAGGCAAGGAGACCGATTTCCTCATCAGCAATGATTACGTGTTACAAACCGCTCGCGCCCATCCAGACGAGTTCCTTCCAGGCGTGTCCATCAATCCTCAGCGACGGGATGCAGTCGAAGAAGTCCACCGCTGTGCGGATGCCGGCGCGGCGCTGGTCAAGGTTCTGCCAAATGCGCAACAATTCAATCCGGCCGATCCGAAATACACCGCGTTCTATCGGGCGCTCGTCGAACGGAAATTGCCGTTTCTGAGCCACGTGGGATATGAATTCAGCCTGATCGGCAAGGACCAATCTGTCGGGGACCCTGGCCGGCTCCGGCTGGCACTAGACGAAGGCGTGACGGTGATCGCGGCACACGCGTGCAGTTATGGCTTGATGGTGTACGAGCGGTTTCTTCCGGTGCTCCTGACGTTCGCGAAACAGTATCCGAATTTCTACGCCGACATTTCCGCGCTCACGCTACTGAACCGCTTCCGGATGCTCCTCCATCTGCGCCGACATCCCGAAGTTCACGACCGGCTGCTCTTCGGCACCGATTATCCCTTGTCAGTGATGCACGTTGCCGCGTGGGGCCGCGTCCGCCTCGGGGCACTGCGCAGCCTGGTCCGCACCAAAAACCGCTTCGATCGGCAATACGCCGTCTGCAAGTCGCTTGGGGTCGGCTTCACGTCGTTCGACCACTTGCTGACTCGCAGGTAGAAGCACGATCCACAGACGCCGGTGGGCCCGGTCGGCTCGAGCAGGTAACCGGAGCCCAGTTGCACCACTTCTCACGACTCGCTGCCGTGCATCCTGGCAAACAAATCCCAATCAAACTGTTTTGCCGTGACGGCATGAAGCGGGATGTTTTCAATGATGCCTCGCTCCCGATACGCCACCATACTGCCCACCACATCCTCGGGGCGCTCAACCAACCGTTGGACGGTTTCATAAGCCAAATGCTGTGCGATGGCCTTGTCTTCGGGGACCGGAGGAGCGCCTCTCAACGTGTGCCCCAAAATCGTCGCCTTGGTCGCGAGCGTGAGCGGATATTGACTGGACTGGGCCTGCCGGTGCGGCCATTGCGCAATCACGCCGGCGACATAATCCATGAGACCGTGCACCCCGCCTTCTCGGTGATGGCGGTGAGGCGTGTGTTCAGCCACGACGAACAGGTGGCTTTTATTCGGTACTCCCAAGGTACGCTTCAATGTGCCGAGGATAATGTCGTCGATATACGCGTTCGGGTCTGGATGCTCGTTCACCAATAATCCTTCCGCGCGCGATTGATAGGCGCAGCCCAAGGCTAAATGGCCCGAACCGGCACCCATGACTTCGACAAAGAAGATGCTGCCCATCGCCGCGCTCGTCGCCTTCAGCGACTCGATGGACTGGTCCGCGAGGGCGATGGCCGAGTGGTAGCCAAGTGAGACAGTTCCTTCGATATTGTTGTCGATCGTGCCGGGGATCCCAACGACCTGGACGCCAAATCCTTCGTATACGGCTCGCGCGCCCCGCAGACTCCCGTCGCCGCCCAGGACGACCACCGCCGCGTCGTCCAGATACGGTTTGAGATTGCGCATCGCCGCCTGCTGAACAATCTCCTCTTTGAAATCTTCGAACCGGCTGCTCCCGATCGGACTGCTCGCATGACTGCTCATCCCACGGGTGTCTTCCTCGGTCACCGCTTCAATCCAGTTGTTCGCCAGCCCGAGGAAGCCGTGCCGGACGAAGTGTACTTTAAGTCCATGGCGTTGCCCCGTCACCCGCAACTCTTTGAGCGCCGCTCCGGCTCCCGCAAAATCCCCGCCTGACACGAGGGCAATAATCCGTTTAATCTGACGCGGTTTCAGCGTCACCCGGTCCTTGCGCACGCGCTCGAGCGTCACCCAGTTTTCCCGGGCGGCGCGTTCGCGCTCGGACAATCCGACTGCCGTGGAGTAGCCGGACAGCCGTCCGTGTTCGTAGGTCAGGAGCACGACGTTGTCCTGGCTTTCTTTGTAGTCGCTGAATTCCGTGAACGCCTCGTGAAACGGCCTGGGATCCAGATAAATCATCAAAGCCCGCAACGTCGAGCTATGCGTATACAGGCATGCAACCTGGCCCCGATAGGCTTCTCCAAGGTGGTGCAGTCCGTCAATGACGTCCACGTAGAGATCGAAGAATGAATTACCTCCTGGGTAACAGTACAACGGGTCTTTGGTCAGCCGCTTGGCGGTCGACACCTCGACGCCAAATGCCTTGGCGAGCGCCTCTGCCTCGGCGGTTTTGGCGACACCCGTGATCCAGCCGAAGTCCGAGGACTCCAACGCATGCTCGAAAGTCGGCTCCCGGTATTCCCCACTGTTCGGGCTCAGCGCGCGGACGACCCGTTCATACAACTGCCGTGTGTTGGGACTATGGCTGATAAAGTGCAGGAACCGGTTGGGATCGAGGTAATTCGACAGATGTAGGAAATCCAGTTGTTGCCCTACGACGCCGACCATACGCGCCAAGGCAGACCCGACGGCATCGGCTCGTGGAACGCCTCGTTCCTGGTCCAGCTGATTGGCCAACCGGCGACCGACACGGTGGGTCTTGCTCTCCACACGCGAGATGCCATGACGCATCGTAAAGAGGAGCGACCGATCCGCCAGATCCCTCGGCAATAGCCAGAACCGGTCATCGCCGAGATCCAGCACGATGCGTCCTTCCGCCAACTGCGGCGTGAGCTGTGCCCGCGGAACGATCGCGACAGGACGTCGATGTGCCGGCTTCAAGACCGATCCGATCGGCGCTCGCAACAGCGACTGAAGTCCGCCTTCCGCGAGCAAGCGGTTCCAGGCCGCATAGAACACCAGTTCATCGCCTGTACAGGCATCGTCGATCACCGCACGCCTGGCTGAGCGATACGCGGCAGCTCCGGAAAATCCCCGCTGCGCGTCCTGGACAAAGCGACGCAGCGGGTCCATGGCCGCCTGCGCCCGCTTCACCCGGTCATTGGCCTGAGCCGGCGGGGCCGGTGATTCCACCTCCGCGGAGACCGGACGTCCGGCAAATTCCTCTGCGTATGCCAAAAGTCCTTCAAGTGTCACGAAATCGAGTCGAGTTGTGGTAATCTGCATGCTCCCTCGTTAGGATACGCTGAGGCTGTGATTCGCCGGCGAATGACCGTTCTTTAGTATCTTTTTTGGACCTCTATTCTATTCTTGTCAAGGGCCGAGGCATTTACATGCGCAAAGCCAAAATCGTCTGCACGATCGGCCCTGCAAGCGATCAGTTGGAGTCTCTAGGCCGCTTGATCGAGCGGGGCATGAACGCCGCGCGGCTGAATTTCTCGCATGGGACGCATGAGTCTCACGCCGCCGCCATCGGAACCATTCGGCAGGCTGCGGATCAACGCCGCGCTCCGATCTGCATCATCCAGGATCTTCAAGGCCCCAGAATCCGTGTGGGTGAGGTTCCTGAGGGAGGCATCACGCTGACTGAACGACAACCGGTCCGGCTGCAGACCACGCTGGCTCGATCCGGCGGTCAGCTCGGCCATCAGTCCCTTGTGTCCTCGGGCATGATCGAACTGCCCGTCACGTATCAGCATCTGGCGCAGGATGTGCGGCCTGGCGCAAGGATTCTCATCAACGACGGCCTCATCGAGCTGGTCGTCGAACGGATCAACGGCGGCGCCATCGATTGCAAGGTGCTTATCGGCGGAACCGTCACCTCGCACAAGGGCATCAACTTGCCCGGCACTCGCGTCAGCGCGCCGACTCTCACGGATAAAGACCGCGAAGATATCCGGTTTGGTGTGGCAAAGGGCGTCGACTACGTGGCGCTCTCTTTCGTCAGAGGTCCGGACGACATCCGGGCGGCAAAGAAACTGATTGGGGCCTGTGGGGGAAGCACGCCGGTTATCGCAAAAATTGAACGGCAGGAAGCGCTGACGTGTCTCGATGCCATCCTGGAGGAGGCGGACGGCGTGATGATCGCCCGCGGTGATTTAGGCGTGGAAATGGGGCCGGAAGCCGTGCCGCTTCTCCAAAAGCGCATCATTGCGGAAGCCAACCGACGCCGCCGGCTCGTGATCACGGCCACGCAAATGTTGGAATCCATGACGCAGCACTTACGCCCGACGAGAGCCGAAGCCTCAGACGTCGCCAATGCCGTCTTTGACGGAACAGACGCCGTGATGCTGTCAGCGGAAACGGCAATCGGTGCCCATCCCGTTGAGACCGTCCAGGTCATGGACCGCATCATTCGAGCCGCCGAGGAAGGCTACGAACCCGGTGTGGTCCTAAAACGCCAAAGCGATTTCGGTACTATGACGCTTCCAGAAGCCATGTGTACTGCGGCGTCTTCGGCCGCTGCGGCCACCACCGCCAGCGCCATCGTCGCATTCAGCGAGTTGGGAAGCACGGCCCGCTTGATCTCCAAGCAGCGCCCTGCCGCGCCCATTATCGCCTTCACGCCCTTTGAGCCGGTTCGCCGCCAAATGGCGCTCTATTGGGGCGTGCAACCACACACCATGCAACAAATCGCGCAGACGGACGAGCGGATTCATGAGGCGGAACGCCGCCTCAAAGCCGAAGGCTTGGTGAAACCAGGCGAGCGCATCGTCATCCTCTCGGGAACGAGGATCGGACAGCCCGGGGGAACAAATCTCATCAAGCTACAAGAAGTCGAGTAGCCCGGACACAGCCTGCTTCCCACCGGCGCCCGAAGTCCCCCCCATCGCTGAAGCCTCAGAATTTCCGTGGCTCCCTCTCGTGATTGATGACTCACAGGTTTTGTGGATAAACTTGTGCATAACTTCATCCGGCAACGGATGGCACCTGCGAGGAGTAGGACAAATGCCAAATTGCCTACTTTTTAGGCATAGTGTCTCAGATGGATTACTACACGACATCTTGTGTCAGCACTCGTTACCTGTAGATTTAGGCCCGCTGCATGCACCTATTGGGTAGCGTCTCTATGCACAACCTCTGTAATCCTGACTGTCAGGACGCTTGGTAGCATACTTATCCACAAACCTAGACCTTTAAAGCCAAACCTTCGCCTCCAAACATGGTCATTGGTACACTGGTCTAATGGCTTGGAGGTAGCTCCTCTGGATGTCCCCAATGGGTCTACGAGATGAACCACTTTGGACTTCGCATGAGCACGGGCATTGGACCGGTCAGACAGCCAAGAGAACGAAAGCAGTGGGATTTCTCCGAGCGAATCAATCGATTCACAGGACCGACGTGATGATGACCAAACGGGAAATCGCCCACATCTTGTCTGAAATCGCTTTCTATCTCCGCCTGAAAGAGGACAACCCGTATAAATCTCTTGCGTATGAACGAGCTGCGCGTGCCTTGCTCACTTCCCTTCATGAGCCTCATCAACTTTTAACAGGCGACACACTCACGGACATTCCAGGCATTGGTCGCGGTACTGCCGCGGTGATACGCGAATTGTTCGTCACTGGCGCCTCTACTCTCCATCATTCAGTCAAAGGTGCCTATCCCTCTTCGTTGGTAGAGCTAGGGGATGTGCCCGGATTACGGCCCAAACACATTCGAAGGTTCTACGAGGAAGCTGGGATCCGATCGGTAGCGGACCTCAAGGCCGCCTGCCGACAGAATCAACTACGTGATCTCAAAGGGATCGGACTGAAAATTCAAGCGAAGATCCAAGCCGCTCTTGGTGAATTCCAGCGCGGTCAGGGCTATCGGCTGTACGCCAATGTATTAGCAGAAGCTTCCAAACTGGAGAAGGATTTGAAGACGCTCAATGGAGTGGAACGAGTCCACATCAGCGGCGCTCTCCGGCGCAAAATGGAGGTCATCAATGCCTTCCATTTCGTGATTACCCGGGCAAAGAGTCGGAAATCGGCCGCGTTCATCACTGGACTCAAAGCTATTCCCAACCTCAGTGATGTCGTATCGGCGGAATCAACGATCGTGACGGCCACTTCTCCAACAGGATTACCGATACGCATCACACTAGGGGCTGCACCGGATCAGGACTTTCATCTGTTACAGACAACCGGTTCTGAGGAGCATCTCGAACAGGTGCTGGCACGGTTCGCAGCGCACGGCCTGAATACGTGGGAAAAGGTTCGCGCGCGGGTGAAGACAATGAGTGAAAAGGGCATCTATGCTGCAGCCGGCCTACCCTTCATCCCTCCTGAGCTACGTGAAGGTCGAGGTGAGCTTGACATCCACACGACCACAGGGTGCCCGCAGTTGATCGAATCGAGTCAGATTGAGGGTTTCTTTCATCTCCATACGGACTACTCGGACGGAGCGGCGACCGTGGAGGAGATGGTGGCAGCGGCTCGACAGCGAGGCTATCGCTATCTTGGGATATCAGATCATAGCCAATCAGCATTTTACGCGAATGGTTTAAAAGAGGCCCGCATCCGTCAGCAATGGGCTGAAATCGAGACTGTACAAGAGAAGTATCCGGATATACATATTTTCAAAGGCATTGAAGCCGATATCCTGCCCGATGGAACCATGGATTATACCGATGAACTGTTGAGCCAATTCGATTTCGTCATCGCTTCCGTCCACAGTCGATTCAATCTTTCTGAAGCCGATCAGACCCGACGAGTGTGTCGCGCTTTGTCAAACCCGTATGTGACCATGTTCGGCCATCCCACAGGCCGTCTGCTACTCTCTCGATCTGGCTACCGGCTTGATATGAGGCGAGTCATGGACGCGGCCAAGGAATATGGCAAGGTCTTGGAAATCAACGGCAGCCGGCACCGCTTGGATTTAGACTGGCGGGATGTGCGTATCGCGAAAGCGAAAGGTATCAAGTTCAGCATTAACCCCGATGCTCATGCAGTGGACGAATTCGACAACATGACATTGGGAGTCAATGTCGCACAAAAAGGCGGACTGGACGCCGCAGATGTCATCAACACTCTCTCCCTGTCAGCGATAAAGACTTTTCTGCACACAATGCGGTCGTCAGAGACAACTGTGTGACTTTTAGAAGTTCACCCGGAAATTGATCATGCCAACGTGGAAGCTGGTCTGATAGGTTCCGTTGACGACACCCGGGATCGCAACCGGATTGAGATTGCCACTGATGGTTCGTGTTTCATAGAAAATCGCCTGGTAAGCAAGGTCCAGTCCGATCGCTTTCGGTCTCAGCGCCCTGCCTTCAGCATTACCGCACTCGAGGAGACCTAGAAACCGCCCATCGTCTTTGCAGAGGAACCCAAGGCCGACCGAAACAGCATGTTGATCCGCGTCGGGAACGGTCGGAAGAAAGGAGCTATCCGGAATAGGCGTTTGCGAATGCCAGTACCCTGCTCGAAGCGCGACCTCCCAGGCCGGCAATTTCTCAGGTCTGAGCCATTTATACTCCGTGCCAATCATCGTCGTATAAGAGTTCCTCCAGTTCTGTGCAAAGGGAATCGTGGTGCCGTTGGACAAGTGCACGTCCGTATTGCGGACCGATTTCCATCCGGTCAGGTCTACGTCCAACTCCAATTTCCATTCATGAGAACGATCTCGGACCGGCCAGATCGAGATTCCGCCGGTAAAGACTTGCGGCAGGACTAAGGTCGTGGAGGCATCGGCGACTAGACCCCCATTCGCGAGAAAGTTTCCATCTAAATGGAGCGTTGCCTGGCTCCGGTAAACGAATGCGATGTTCGCCAGCGGTTTCCCGTCCCCATTACGGATCGGCGTGTACAAAAGACTGACATTAAAGCCGGCAGCCGTATCCCCTCCGTTGACCTCCATCCGCGTACCTGGAGGCGGGAGACCGGGGCCGCCTGAAGAGCTGAATTTGGTCACAGCTTGCCCGCTTCCCCAAAAGCTTGCAAAGGTGTAGATATCCGCGCCAACGCCAATTGAAAGTTGGTCACTCAGCCTATAAGCGAGCGTGGGTTTGATGTCGATGAGGGGCAATGCCTGGCGCGTTACCGCGGTGGCAAACGGAGCATCGTCTGGATAACGGTAAAGAATCCCGTACGGAGAGACTATGCCAAGTCCAGCACTGAGGTTACCCAAAGCCGTGAAACCGAGATCTTTGAGGTTTGCACTGAAATACACATTAATCGGCGGGGGAACTGCGATGGTTCCGGCAAAATCACCATGGGCCGTCGCACCGGTGGGACTGGTGTACGTGGTGTGCCCACCGATCAACATGACGCCGAACGACGTTTGAATCCCTCGCAATTGCGTTAAGCCAGCGGGATTGAAGAAAATCGCGGAGGGATCATCCGCCTGTGCTGCAAAGGCTCCGCCTTGTGCCGTCGCTGAGGCACTCTGATCGAAAATCCGGAAAGCCCCTGCATAGCCAATGGCCGGCGACAGGCAGGCAAGAAAGACACTGCCGGCCATGAAAACCCCTCTCAGGCATGACCGCAGTTGAATGGGTAGGTCTGGGGTTGTCCTCTGCCTCATACAGGTTCTCCGACACCAACCGTCAGCCTTATGCAGCATCTGCTGTCGCAATGATTCTGCTTTTCACATTGCATACCAGGTCAATCCTTCCTCTGATGTGTGCCATCTAGCGATGGCACATAGGCTCATACGCCAATCACCTCATAACGCTCCGAGCAGTTTTGTTCTTTCCGAATCGAACAGCATACAGTGCAGCAAAAGCTCATCCATGTGCAGGTGTCTTGTCTATCGGAGATTGCACGTAAGAATCTTTTCTTGTTGTCACACGCACCACTTCCCTCCTCGGCTCATTGACAAAACACATCGGCCAAGCAATAGTACTCGCTTACCCACAGCGCATTGTTCACGAGTGGAAAAAGAATGCTGAGGCCAGGGATGAACGGTTCCTGGAACGGAACAGCGCCATTCAACACCAAGGAGAAACACACTAGTGGACAGTACAGTTTCGACCCAGCTTCCCGTAAGCGTGCCGGTCGTGATCGATGTTGAAGGGCAGCAGGCGCGGGGAGTCACCCACGAGCTGGGCCCCCAGGCGATTTCATTTCTCACTGATCTGCCCTGCACACCAGGCACCGCTGTCACCGTCGTCCTCTGCTACAGCCAGAATGTCGCCTATATGCCGTTGTCGGGACAGGTCACCTCGGTCACCGAGGGAACGAACGATTCCCCGACGCGATTGCGGATTGACATCGCGCTCGCAGCCTTGGGAAACACCGAACGGCTGGTTTTTGAATCTGCGTTACAGGAGCTCGACACCTACCTCGATAGCCTGGAAATGCCCGAAGGCACCGCACGAGCATTGGCCCGAGCTGCACTCGTGACGAGTAATCCCCGGTCGATTCTGTCCCTCTTTATTACGGACAACCCGTATCATCCCCCTTCAAGGCCAACCCACGGCCTTGACGCCGGATCACGAACACTGGACCAACGTGTAGAATCACCGCCCTTCCCCAAGGCACCGGAGAAGACAGAGCACACTCGAGTGCGCGTCCCGTGGAAACTCGTGTGGCAAGGAGCCGGGCTCTGCTTACAACTCATCCGCGATCTGATCGTCGGATGGTTACCTCATCGTTTCGCTAAACTTCTGATTACGCCCATTACGTTTGCCTTCATTGGTCATCCGCGCACCTTGAGCGATGTTCCACGAAAATTCCCATTCGCCAGCCTCCTGCCCCTGCATGTCGTCGAGCGATGGTTCCGCTATCAATGGCCATTTGTCGCTTCCTACATCACCGGTCTGACTTTAGTGGATGGCAAACAGGCCACCGGCGCTATGCTCATTTCGCCGCTGACGACAGAACAAATGATTCGCAATCCACGCCTTGCTCGAACTCGCGTGTTGCAGACCGTCAGACTGGCGGAAAAAATGGGAGCAAAACTCGCAGGATTAGGGGCGTTCACATCGATCATCACTCGAGATGGGCAAGAACTGAGGGAAAAAGTGCATCTCGGACTGACCACGGGCAATGCCCAATCAGCCGCCATCGCCGTCCAAAACGTGCTTCATGCCGCAGCCTTAACCAATCTCAGCCTCCCTCACGCCATGGTGGCCATCGTTGGAGGTGCTGGATCGGTCGGGTCTGCGTGCGCCAGGATGCTTGCCCGGGTTGTCGGCACGCTGTTGATCATCGACATCAAAAGGGATGAACTTCAGACTCTTATCACTCAACTGGGTGACCAGCCCGGACGCGTCAAGGGCATGAGCACTCTCGACCAAGTCCCGCAGGCCGATGTCGTAATCGCTACGACCAATAACCCTTACATTCTGCTCACCGCCGATCACCTGAAAGGTGGTGCCATTATCATCGATGCTGCACAACCTAAAAATGTGTCTGAAGACGTGCCTCTACAGCGGCCCGACGTTCTGGTCATCGAATCAGCTGTCGTCCGAACGCCTAATGTTGACGTGCACTTCGATCTTGACCTGGGCGCCAGGGAAGCGCTCGGGTGCCTTTCGGAGACCATGATACTGACGGCGATCGGGTGGAACGGGCACTACTCGCTTGGGAAGGCCGATATTTCACAAACCGCTCATATCAGCAGGGTTGGTCGCTCTCTAGGATTCGGCCTCGCGCCGTTTCGCAACTCTCTGGGATACGTCACTGAGGAGGATCTACACCGGGTCGCTCTCGCGCGCAGGATGTAAGGCACCATGGTCGCGGCTTCGACCTATTTCATCAATGTACACGCGATTCCCATGTTTCTCATGGGAATCGTGACGCTCACGTTGGGTCTCCTCGTTTACCGATCCAATAAACAATCGCCTGCACATCGCCATTTCCTCGTCCTCTGTGCCAGCATCGCCGTCTGGCTCGATGCCACCAGCATCGGGCTCTGCTCGATTGATGCCAACACGGCATTGCGCTGGTTCAAACTGGACAATGTGGGCGTCATGTACATCTCCGTCGCGTTCTACGGATTCTCTGCAGAATTTCTGCAACTTCGACGGCGCCGTTCGATCTGGACCGGATACGCACTGGCGACGCTCATGGCTGGGGCCGTCCTGTTCCGCCAAGACTTCGTCCAAGGTGTGCATCGATTCTGGTGGGGATATTTCCCGCAATGGGGGCCGGCCAGTGTGCCGTTTTTCCTTATATTCTTCTCCTACATGGCTGTCGCATTTACCGACTACTTCCAGACGTATCGAACCGTCACCACTCCTATCAAGCGCCAGCAAATCAAATTTGTGCTTATCGCGTTTGTGATTGCGTACCTGGGTTCCGTTGATTTTCTCCCGGCCTTTGGCTTTGAACTCTATCCCTTCGGGTACATTCCCATCTTCCTTCTTACCACCGTTATCACCGTCGCGATTCTACGGTATCGGCTTCTGGATGCAGCCCTGTTCGTCTCTCGTAGTGCCGTGTATCTTCCCCTCCTCCCATTTACACTCCTCCTTGTTTTCCTGGGTCATGCATTGGATGATTTCCCTCCCGATACCCTGTCATTATTGCTGGCATTCACGACCGTCGTCTTTACAATCCTCTACGTCACTTTCCAGCCGCGCCTTCAATCCGCCATTAATAAAGTGTTGTTCCCCGGCCGGTATGACGCCTATGCGACATTGACCCGCTTCGCACATGCCATGGTGATGAAGCTCGATCTTGCCAATCTACAATCAGAGATTGTCGACACGCTTCAGGCTGTCATGAGAATTGAGCGGATCTCGCTCTTTCTGTTCGACAAGGAACATGGATGCTATGTACTCAAAACCTCTCGCGGATTGGCTGACAATCAGGCAAACCGCGGGCAGGTCTCAAACAACACCATCTTTTCGCATTACTTGTTGGAGTGCAACCAGCCGATCGTCAAAGAGGAATTACAGCAACGCCCTCCAGGACTCGACGAACGATTGGCCACTACGTTGATCGACACCATGACTCAGATGGACTCTGAGGTCTGCTTGCCCCTTGTCAATAAGACACGACTGATCGGCTTTGTAAATCTCGGTCATAAGCCATGCCTGGGATTCTATTCGCATGACGAGCTGAATCTCCTCCGCTCTCTTGCAGACAATGCCGCAATCGCCCTCGAGAATGCCGTCCTGCACGAAGACTGGAAGCAGACCCAGCTTCTGCTGCGACGCGCGGATCGACTTCGATCTCTGGAAGCCATTGCAGGTGGATTTGCTCATGAAGTGCGCAATCCCCTGACGTCAATCAGTACGTTCATCCAATTGGTGCCCTCCCGCCGAGACGATTCGTATTTTATGGATTCGTTCAGTGCTCAGGTGGTAGACGATCTGGCCCGTATTGAACGTCTCATCGCCGAGATTCTCGACTATGCACGCTACATGAAGCCCAAGTTTTCCGCGGAATCCTTGAACAACATTGTGACCTCGTGCCTGCAATTTATTGAGGTCAAAGCAGACAAGCTGGATATTTCGATCGCGAAACACCTCGCCGAGGATCTCCCTCCCATGCTGGTCGATCGCCAGCAAATAAAGCAGGTGATGATGAATCTTGCCATGAATGCTATGGACGCAATGGCGAAGACCGGAGGGCGTTTGACCGTCACGACTCGTCGCGTGGTTCGTCTGGATAAAAGCGGATGGGTGCAAATCGAGGTCGCGGACACCGGTTGTGGGATTACTCCTGAGGACTTACCGCATGTCTTTGATCCCTTCTTTACGACTAAGCATGAAAGCACCGAGCATGTAGGCACAGGGCTCGGCCTCTCGATTGTCCATCAAATCATTCAAGAACACGGAGGCACGGTGGAAGCTCGAAGCACTGTCGGTAAGGGGACAAGTTTTCTGATCACACTTCCTGAAGGAAGGACGCTCGACCCGCTGTCAGCATCTTCTTCGTCCGAATGGCAAGGCGGGGTCATAACCGCTCGCCGTATCCCTACTCTCCCCTAACGCGACCGTTCATCTTGGGTTCTTCATCTGCAACCAATGCGCTTGGCGGCTACATCCACAGTATCCGTTCCAGGTCTTCTTCACCAATATCTCTGGTACAGTGACACTGCTTGCAGCGAGCGAACAACTTGCCCACGTGCCGTTCGTTCGAGCTTTGAAGCACCAATTGATAGCTCCGGCTTCCACAGGAGTAACAGGCCTTGCCCTTCACGTTTCTACGAATGGCTCCGATCTTCCCTTCTTGCTTCTGCATGAACTTCCCCTCCTTGCCCCCTGATCTAAGTCATATTGTGGCTTGCAACGCGATTCGAGCAATTTGATAAAGCATGAAGACGGTGAGCGACCATAGCGTGCAAAACGAGATCATCACACCCATCGCGGCCATCAGTGGCTCGAGGTGAAAAAAGGCCTCAATCTCTGGATCCTGTATGCGGTATTGCAGCATCTGAGGGAAGGCGTTTGCGTTGGACCCCTGAACGACGCGCAGGCGCTTACGCTTTAACGCGACGTCCCTCTCCGTAGCCTGATACAATCTTTCTGCTTCTTGGCTCCGTAGCATCGACACATTCCGTCGCTCTAGCGTGTCTCCATTATCGTTCAACCAATGCACCAAGCATTGGAGGCCCTTGAAGAACATCATCTGCACTTGTCACAGCATCATTGGAGGGCACAACCGCATACAAGATGGCAAGCATGACAAGTAATAGGAAGGGGACCCAGAGGGGTGCCCAGTCCCGTCGCCATCGGGGGCGACGATGCTTTTTTGGCTTGGTGGAGCGTAACTGCAGCCAGAGAGAGTGAGCGGACACGGGGTCGGTCGGTGAAAAGGCCATGATGCTGCCTCTTTCGATCCGCTTTCTTCCGAAGCGGTGATCTCACTGGTCATGAGGCAAGCCCTATGCCCATTCTTGCTTTCAAAAAGTCCAGCATAACAATGTAAATTCCCTACGGGAGGTCGTTTACGTGGATGTCTTGTCCATCGTTTGGGACAAGATGTCGCTAGGCTAGTACTCCGGCGCCCCCACCAAATTATTTGAAGAAGGCCATCCGCCCACCGTGAGCCAGAAGCGCCATACAAAGCTTGGAGCGACAGCTCTGGCGTTACCCCACCTACACCTCCACCCTTAGTGCGGTTGGATGCAGGGTAGTCAACTAATTGGAGATTAGCCTGTGACTGGCTGCAAGCCCCGGCAGGTCACCTGGGTTTCTGCCTAGGTGACTTAAATTGGTGGCTGGATATGCTTGGGGGGTTAAGATGAATGGGGGCTGCAAATGCTTGAACGACTGTTAGGTGCCTTTCCACCGCTCATTCAGATGCTTCGCGATGACCACAACGTAGTGCGGACATTGTTCGCACGGTATGACAAGGCCAAGAATGGAGAAAAGCCTCAGATCGCTCACCACATCATCAAAGAACTGACGCTTCACGCCAAAATAGAAGAACGGGTGGTCTATCCGGCATTCCGAGCGGTGTTCCAAAGTCCTCATCTCGTGTACGAGGCGATCGAAGAGCACCATCTGCTGCATGTATTGGTTGAGGAGCTCAGCCGATTTCGCCCGGGGCCGGGATCGGCAACGTTCGAGGCCAAGTTCAAGCTTCTCCGAGAGTTAGTGAAACACCACGTGGATGAAGAGGAGGGACGCCTCTTCCCAAAAGCGGAAGCTCAGAAGTTGGACTGGCCCCTCCTTTTCGAAAAGGTCCAGAAAATAAAAAAGCAGCAGCAGTCAGTAGGGAAAAAGAAAAAGCCCATTGTTTCGAAGTCAGCCCACAAACGCGCGGCTTGATTGAATCGAATAGAGCGCTCGCAGTGAGAAGAGTGGCGCATCAGCCTCTAGGATCACTCCTAGGGCCGACGATCTGAGAAACACCCTTCCTTCTAGGTTAGAATCGGCTTCCAACCTATCTCGCATAAGACGCACCTCCTCCCCATGCCATGAGGGACCTATTCGGCTAATGGGCTTTCCAACCGTGGGTTTCACCCGTCGACTCCTCCGCATATTCGGCGTACACCTCGGTTAACCTACACAAGAGGTGCAACAATGAATATGCTCATGCTTCTAATCCTGACATTCTTCTCGGTTAGTGTGATTGCCACGCCAAGTGATGCGGCAACCATCTTTGGCGGGAGCAGGATCATCGCCATCGATCAGGGTCAGCAGACAATCACGTTCAAGACAAAGGAAGGTCAGACCTGGACATTGCCAGTGATGGACCCAAAACTTCTGAAGCAACCCAAGGACGAGCAAGTCACCATCGAGATTGATCTGAACGACCGGATTATCAACGTCGTGCAGCTTTCAGGAGAAGCGCGCAATGCTCCTCGTACCGAAACCGAGGATCGGTGACAGAGGTTTATACTCTCCGGCCCACAATATCGTTTTTGTACGTGACTTTGCGCAACGGTCCTGCCTCGATGTTACGGCTAGGAGCGGGTGACATCCGTTAGGGTTGACGGCTTTGTTTCTGGAGGGGGACGAACGGTCGCTACGGAAGAGACCGGATCTACACGGTGAACGTAAGGCCCGCCTTCCGATGGAAGAGCATGTGCAGGGCGAAGAGAAACATAAAACCGAGGCCAAACATCACGGATGTCTCCGGGACGGGTACCGACGAAGACACTTGGGTAATTCTCACGCCAAAATCACCGTCTGGGTCTGAATTGTCGCTGTAGTAGATATCGTGCGCCGCAATGAACAGGTGGCTGGCTCCGAAGGGAACCCGCACGACCGTATTCGCCACCCGGAAGTCCTCAGGGATGTCAGTCGACATGTTACCAAACAGCGTATTCCAGGAAGTCACACTCAAACCGGCGTTCGTTGCGCCCGCAACTCGATGCAAGACGTCGGGCGCTAAGAGGGAACTGCCACTGCTGAAGACACCGATCATCTCCGTAAACGTGTCGAGACTCGCAGTATTCACCCCCGCCCCGTAGCCAGCGTGGCCGTCATAGTAGTCACCCAGTTGATCGAGTTGAATTACGTCGCCTGCGCTGATTCCTATGCTATCGAGCGAGATGGCAATGGACGGTTGGACGGATCCTCCGGACCAAGGATCATTATAGGTAAAGAGAAAGGTGCGGAGCGGATCAATACTCATCGATAAGGCCTTCGCCTCAGTGTTCACCATGAGCAGGCACGAAATTGTCACCACTACTTGC
>DASTJX010000244.1:0-2577 GCA_035716265.1 Nitrospira sp. | reverse complement strand
TGATTCGAGGCTACCCTGATCCTGCTCCTCCAACTGCCGCTGGGTCGGTCCGGCATTTTGTTTTGTTTCGGTAGCCGTCCCGTTCGCGTTGCGTACAAGCTCGACCAGATGTTTGCAAAGCTCCGTGGAAACGCCCGCCTTTGCAAGGCGTTTGCGCTTTTCCCTCAATGGGTCATCGAGACGTTCGGCAATTTCCATCCGCTCATGGCGCGGAATGTGCTCGATCGCAGGCAAGAAGGGACGCTCGGACACGGCCACAGCTGGCGGGAGCGGAAGTTTTGGACCCACAATCTTGGTGTTCAACCAATGGATAGCCTCGGCGTAGACTGCATCACATTCCGCCCTTTGCCTCGCATTCAGGTATTGAGCCCGGTCATTTGCGTGACCGAGATCGGACATAATCTCCAGGCACAACCTGCTAACGAGAAATGCAAGGTCCCGCCTGACACGGTTCCGATTGGATGAGTCGCGGTCAACTTCATGCGAAATGGCTGCGAACAGTGTCCGCAGGAGTTCGATCGTCTTCCAGCTGGGTGAAACGTTGGCTGGCGTCAGCCCGGCAACGTCTAAACTGCTCAGGTCTGACATGGAAAGGTCGAGTACAGACAGAAAATCGTCGATCAGGCTCCCCCCGATCAGGCTTCGCTGGTCGAGAACTCGGATCCGCAGGGATTCCCATCCAAACACGTCTGCCCAGTTCTGGAAGCGATGCCCAAAGTGTTCTAGACGCGGTCTTCGACCAACGTAGAAATCGTCGAAGTTCCTAAGGTTGTTGCCAGTTTTGGTCCACTGGCTGTAGCGCGATGGGAGTGTTTCGGCCGCCGGCCTGAAGTAAATCACTATCGTGACAGGCACACCGGAAAGCCTTCTTCCGATCTCGGCGATGTCCTCTGATCGCAGTGTCTCGAAGTTTTCACTGCTCAGCACAATTTTGTCATCGGGGTGGGACTTTGCGAATGTCCTCAGTGTGCTCCAGCCTTGGATCCCCGGGCGGGGCGGACCTTCGCTTCTCAACTGCTTCGCGAGTATGTGGTGCGCCCGACCTGATCTACCCACGCAAGGATAGTGTACGCCATGCGTTTGGAGGCTCTCGGCATTGAGCGACATAAACTGCTGAACCGAGGACGAGCCGCATTTATGTGCGCCGATGTGGATGAAGAGCACTAGAGCTTCTCTGTCAGAGCTTCGGCAGCATCGAACACGAATGAGGTGAGAGTGAGCTACACGACCCCCCCGGTCGCCACGGCAGAGTATGGACCAGCCATTTGCAAGTCAACGATTGGCTTGTGCGTACAAGCCAAGCAGGCACGCGCTCCCTCGGCTACCACCAATGGCCCAACTTTTTGCGCCCCACGTCCAGCACCTCACGTCGAGAGCCGCTCGACCTCAGCCCGCTTGATCGATGAACCGCCAATAGGCTTCCGCCGTCGTCGCAAAACCTAGCGGCACGTGATGCCGCGCTCGCCATGGCTTATCATTTCGCCAGCGACGCATTCTTGCCGCCGACCCGCGCCACATCATTGCGGTCGTCGAACCAAAGCACCAGAGCAGGCGTATCCGTCATAGTCTCATTCCATACCGAGGGTCCCAACGCTCAAAGGCTTGGTACCGCGGGCGATGCCAGGAGAAGATATCCTGGACCGGCGTCTCGTTGTCAGTGGGACATCAGTACCGGCACGGTCATGCTCTGCAGGACTGTGCGCGTGGCGCCGCCGAACACGTGTTCCCGCATGCGGCTATGACCATAGGCCCCCATGACCAGGAGGTCGGCACCGATGTCGCTGGCGTGAGACAAGAGCGCGTTGCCGACATCTATGCTGGTTCTGAGCCGTTCGATTCTGACGTTTGCGCCATGTCGGGCGAGGGCATCAGCGAGCTCGGTTTCATGCACGTCCTCGCGCTCCTCGCCCGAGCCGTCGGACTCAACCAAGGCAATGTGGACGGTATTGGCGCGCCTCAGAAGCGACAGGGCGTCAAACGTGGCTCTGGCCGCCTCGCGGCTCTGCTTCCAGCCGACGAGGATATGCCGGCCACAGTCGGCGAAGTTACCCCAGGCCGGAACCATCAGAACCGGGCGTCCGCATTCCATTACCACCCTTTCGGTGAAATCGACTTCAATCCCGGAGTCGCTTTCGGCACTGGTCTGGTTGACGACCACGAGGTCCGATTGCCGAGAGTGCTCGATGACCGCGTCAGCAAACTCAGACGTTCGCCCCTCCACCAGCAGCCATTCCCGCGCGATTCCCCGCGTCTCCATGGAGGTCTCGAACTGGCGCTTCACCGCTGCCGACCGGGACCGGACGAACTGGGGAAACTCTTCGAGCACCTGTGGGGCCATCCCCGGTCCCATGGCCGGATAGACACGCGGCGCCGGCACCACATAGAGACCGATCACATGGGCATCCTCCTTGGCGCCGATATCGGCTGCCAGATGCAGCAGAACGGGAACGCGCTCAACGTCATTGAGGCAGACGAGGATGGTCTTGAACGGCATGGATGCACTCTCCCATCGGTCCGGGGAGGATCGATCGTAATCACATCAAGAGCATTGACGTGGATCAACCGGCGGGCATGGCC
>DASTJX010000243.1:0-7473 GCA_035716265.1 Nitrospira sp. | reverse complement strand
TTCGAAAATCTCAAAATAGCGCAAGCAGTTGGAAACCTGCTCTACCGTCCAGCTACCAGAAAGAGTTGAGGCTTCCAAAGAGCAGCTAAGTGACACGCTCAGCAAAAAAACAAAAGGCGGGACCTTGTAGCCACTTCATGCTACATCTCGCTAGCAACGTGATCTATTGTTCACGAATGGTCACGAAGACCTGTCCCGTTATTCTGTCAACAAGCACAGTTGCACCGCCACCTTTGAAGCCGCGGCTTTCTTCGCGTCTTGGCCTATAAAATATTGAGTGTCCTTTGACTTTGGGTTTCAAACTCGAGAAATTGTCGATGAAGTGCAGGTAGAGAACTATCTCTCAGAACAGCCGTGCGCATACTCTGCCAATATTCTAGTTGTTTTCTAGAGATTCCTATTACGCGGCCTTTTAACAACAACGTTTTGTGATGCGAAGGCGACAACAGCCTTTCAGGGCTGACCACAAATACAGTTTTTTAACGCGTTGTGAGATTTAAGAGGGGCAAAGAACGGCAAAGAGTGTTATGTACCATCAATGGCTTACAAAGAACGTGGGCAGCAGGGTTGACCATCCCGTGTCCAGGATGGAAACGGGTTCGAGCAACACAGTTATCAAGATAGAGCATCAGTCTCTAACGGTAGCAGAGGGCGGGATGTTTATCCATAACCGGCCCCCTTCGCATCTCCTCAGATGCCCCCCTACACTCTTGAACGCCGTCCCATTAGAGCCATTACCAGGAGGATTAGTAGAAGCAAACCGAGTCCGCCGCTCGGATAAAATCCCCAGTTGGCGCTGTAAGGCCACGTGGGCAATGCTCCGATCAGAAGTAGAACCAGAACTACCAGTAGAATGGTGTTCATTGTAAACCTCCTTAGTTACTCGCTTATAGGGTGTCGCTCTACAAATCCATTAACTACTGGTAAATACCCTGGTCTTCCTGCGGCACACCTATGCGTCCATTCTTTTGTCGGAAGGAGTCAGTCCCGTGTATGTGCAAGAACAGCTCGGGCATGCGACTATTGAACTGACTGTTTCGACCTATGGGCGGTGGTTAAAGAAGAAGCGCCGGGGGCTTTGGATCGTTTGGATTTTGTGGCCGAGTTAGCAAGTGGTAGCAAAAGTCGGTTCGGTAGCAAAAACGGCCCTCACTCCGCTGGAGCAAGGGCCGTATCTTCAAGCACTTACAATGGAGCCGGCGACCCGGATTGAACGGGCGACCTGCGGTTTACGAAACCGCTGCTCTACCAACTGAGCTACGCCGGCTTTTCGGAAAGAAGAAGTCCCTACCCTAACACGGGTTTTTCACTGGCCTCAAGAGGAATCGAGGCTGGAAACAAGTGAGTGGAGTATTGATCGGCATCTGAAAGATGCAACTTATTTCAATCTGGCCAGTGGCTGGAGTCTTACTGTTGCTCCCTGGCCTGGGCCGGGCACACAGAGAGGCTCCTGCTCATTGCCGAACTGTTCACGGGCCATTTTGAGGACTTGTCCTTTCGTGTAGGTGCAGAGTTCTCCGGCGAGAATCGTCCCATCTTTGTCTACGTCCGCCGACCCGCCCAACCCTCGGAGCAACTGATAGGTGAACAGGCCGTGTTGACCGAGGTCGAACTCATGGGTTTCCTGGATGGCGCGATTGCCGACCATCCACATAATACGCTCCTTACCCCGCTCTTCTTCCGGCCAGAGCGGCGCAGCCTTCTCTGCCCCGTTATCGCTGGGCAGATGCTCCAGTGAGAGATCGAGGATGACGATCGCACGCTGAGACGGCAGCTTACTCAACGCCTCTTGTAACCGCCGGAGCGAAAAGAGCCTGGCCGAAGAAGTACCAGCCCCGTCGAACGGGATCAACAACACGGCTCCAGTGGCTGGATCCACAAGACCACGCCCGGCGATGAACACGTAGACGACTGTCGCAGGATCGACTTGTTTGGGTAGCCATTCCTCAAATGTTTCAGCGAGGTCGCTTTTGAGCGCCCGGCTGTCGAACAACCGGCGTATGCGCTCACCGGGGATTCCACCCACGGCACTCCAATATTTGGCCATCATCTCCGCGTCTTGATGCGCATATTTGACTCGCGCGAGGCCGCTTTCGCGGAATTGTCCGATGCCGATTGCGACGCCCACTGCTTTCGGCTGCCTGAGCTTGCCGGGGATCTTCGCCAGATCGTCGACATCAACCGGCACCATGACGGCGTCCGGAGCGTCAGCGGGCTTGACAGCCACAAGGAATTTCTTTACCGACGGCAATTGCACAGCTGCAGATGTTGCGCGCAAGGCCAATACGAGTTCGCCTTGGATCGCCTCCGGTACGTTGCCGACCTTTCCATTGACCGAGAGCCGTTTGGCGTCGCCGGCGGCGAGGTCACCCACGGCAAGTACTGCCGGCATCATCTCAACCAGCGCAGGACTCCCGCTGACTAAGATCTCCACTCCAGGGGCGATCCCAGGACCTTCGTTCTTCACCTCGATTTCGACCGACACGCTTTCGCCCTGATGAAGAAGCTGATTGCGATTTTCATCACGGATGATCGCACGAAACACCAACACAGACGGCTCATCGGTCACGGCTGTGGCCGCAGGTGCTTCCTGAGCCGGAGCCTGTACTGCCGCTGGAAGGGCAGGGACCGCCTGGACAATAGGTGACGGCGGAGCTGCGCTCGGACCGACCGATTCGGCGCGGCCGGCACTGGCAGCTTCGCGGATTCTCACTGACATCCCCAAATTTTCGGCCATGCCATCGGTGACTTTTGAGATGGCTTCTTGGACGATTTTCTCGACGCCCTTCACGTCGCAAGAGGTTTCGTTCACATGGACATCGCCGTGCCCAATGCTTTGAAGCTTTTTGCTAAAGAGCACGTTGCCGTCGGCCGCCGTGTAAGCAAAATCCAACCCGATGGCCAGCGTTGCCGGATAACTCTTGCTGCCTCTTCCGGGGATATACAAGTCGAAAGTCGTCATGCCGACGGAGACATCCTCGTATCCATCGATGGGAGACGGGACAGTGCTCCCCTCCGTGACTACTTTCTGGAACACCCGGCCGGACTTTCGGGCGATCGCGTCGGCGAGCGGCTTGCCGAACGACAAGGTTTGAGCCTGACCGCACGCATCCTGATAGGTCAGATGAGCGGCAAGCACAGTCGGTGCCTGTCTGAGCTGAACCGTCAGAGGCAGATAATAGTCAATCTGCGCCTCACGACTGGCGAAGAGCCCGCACCCAGCCAGCGAGAGCGTCAGGAGACCGATGCATCCCAGGAGTGCCCGGCATCGACGGCCGGAAAGGCGTGAAGAAGATGGCCGCACAATCATCCCTTATACCGAAATCCCTTGGCGTGACACAACCGAGGCCTGCCATACGTCGAATTGACAGTGCCAGCTCGGTCGGCTAGGTTCCCCACATGTCGGCATCAACCGCTGAAACCGTGCCTCAGCTTACCTGGTCCAATGTCAGCCGGCTCATCCGGTTGCCCAATCAAACAGGCACGTGGTTGCTGCTGTTGCCCACGCTCTGGGCTCTCGTCCTCTCTCAGAGAGGATGGCCTTCCTGGCAGTTGCTCGTCATCTTCGTCCTCGGGTCATTCCTCATGCGGAGTGCCGGCGTGGTGGTCAATGATCTGGCGGATCGCCAATTTGACCGTCACGTCACGAGGACCCGTGAGCGCCCGTTGGCCTCGGGAGATCTCACAGCAGGACATGCGTTCGTGGTCCTAGCCACTCTGCTGACTCTCGCTGCGCTCTTAGTACTGCAGCTCAATACCCTGACGATCCGATTAAGTCCGATTGCCCTTCTCCTTGCGGCACTCTATCCCTTTGCCAAGCGTATTGTTCACCTTCCGCAGGCCATGTTGGGAATCGCATTTGGGTGGGGAACGATCATGGCGTGGACTGCCTCACGGGGCAGGATCGACAGCGCCGCCTGGCTGCTCTTTAGCGCCACGATCTGCTGGGCGGTCGGCTACGACACCATCTATGCCCTACAAGATATCGAGGATGATCAACGGATTGGCGTCAAATCGTCGGCACTGTATTTTCGTGACCGGACTTGGCTGGCCGTGGGATGCGCATTCGCCGTGATGCTCGCCCTGCTCGGAATCGCCGGATCGATGGCGGGGATCGGTTGGAGCTTCTATGGTCTACTCGGTGCTGTCGGCCTCTGGTGCGGCAAGCAGGTCATCGAAATCAGAAGGCCCATCCTCCCTGCGCGCGCGCTCGAACTGTTTCAGGAACACACGTGGATCGGATCAGCGATCCTCTTGGGATTTTTGCTGGGCTTTGTCGGCTGAAAACTGGAAGAACGAGCGTGATATGCCACGCTCAATGATGCTACTCAGCTCGCCGGCTTAGCGGCCGCCGGCACCGCCTCGTCGGCCTTCGGCGCCCTGAGCGTTGCCAGGTACATCGTCACCGCCTTCGCATCGGCATCGCTCAAGCCCAACGCCGGCATTCTGGTTTCCGGCTTCATGCCCTGCGGATTCTTGACCCACCGATAAATCCACGTCCCATTCAGACGGAAGCCCGCTCGATCCAGCGCCGGTCCGACCTTACCGCCTTCTCCCGCCAAGCTGTGACACCCGTTGCATCCATACTTGTTCGCATACAGCCGTTTGCCGATCTCCGCCAAAGCGGCCGACTGTTCCGGTTTCACGGTCAGATCGGGTCTTGCGACGTTGAGACCCTTGCCCGGCCTCGTCGAAAAATACGCGAGCGTGGCCTGAGCGGCATCGAGTTCTTTCTTCGCCTGAGCCATAGCCGCCTGTTCTTTCGCATAGGCGGATTCGTCCACGTCCACATCTTTTTTCAGCGCGGCACTCTTCTTTTCCGCCTCCTCGCTGGCTCGCTTCTCGGCGGCTTCATAGGCTTGCTTGGATTGCTCGAACTTTTCCTGAGCCGTCTTGACGGCATCGGCCAATTGCTTCTTGCGTTCCTCCACGTTGAATTCCAGCTTCATGCCGTGCAGCGTGCGGACGTAGCCGACGATTGCCCAGATTTCATCCTCCGAGAGGGTATACTTGAATGTCGGCATCGTGGGAACGGCAAAATCATCGTCGCCGATCTTGTCCCCGCCTGGACTCGTATCCTTCATGTCCCGTGAGATCGTATTGAACACGTCTTCATCCTTGAAGGTGCTCATCTCGGATTTGTTGGACAAGTCCTTCGGCTTGGGGTCGGGCATCGAGGACCAATTGAATCCTTCGTTCTGGCGGCCGTTCTCGCCGTGACAGTGCATGCAATAATGGGCGTACAGCTCCTTGCCCCGCTTTTCCTGCTCGCTGGCGCACCCGCCGGCCAAAAGACCCCAGACCCCGGCAATGCCCATCACCGCTCCCAGGACCCGTAGGTTTGCGGCCTTCATGCTGACTGCCCTTTCTTCAGTTTGCGGATCAACACGAACTGAAAAGCCAGCGCAAGCCCCATGGCCAGCGCGGCATAGACGTACCCGGAATAGTCGGGAGGCGCTTCAGCGCGGAAATACCACCAGGAGGACACCGCCTTCTGCGATCCTTTTTCCACCAGATCCCCAGCACCGTCTTTGCGGCCATCCCACACGGCAAACGCGATATTGATGAATTCGCCCGGCTTCAGTTGCATGTCTTCGTTGGGGTGCTCGGTGGTCAGCGGACGGGAAAACACGACCTTCCAGGTCCCGTTTGCATACACGCCCTTGGCCGTCACGTCTTGATGGGTTTGCGCCTTGAGCGTGCCGAAGCCCTTGGCACTCATGTCGACGCCTTTTCCATCCTTGTTTCTCCAAAACCAGATGTTCACCGGCCCGCCTTCGACCTGGGCCATCGGCTGCCCATGGGCAAAATGCGCCTTCGCGTCGCCGACCATGAACTCGAGTGCTGCGGCGTCGGCCGGGTCTTCGGTCGGGTCCGCATATTCCAGGAGCACGGCCACCTGCTTACCATCATTCAAGGCGCGTACTTTCAAGTCCTTGACGGTGACTTCCTGAATGCGATTCTGCCAATGTACTTGCGGCGACATCGGGAACTGGGCCTGAGGGGCATTGCTCCACACGGCGGCATTGGGATCGTCGAGCGGCATCGGCTCTTTAGTCATGACAGCGCGAACGGCCACGCTTTCCTGCGCATAGGTCGGCGCGCAGACGGCCACAAGCAACGCAACCGTCACGCCTGCCGCCGCAATTGTCGAATGTCGCTGGCTCACCCGTCTCATACGTTCCTCATTTACACGAGGTTTACTCCCAGGTGCGCGGGGATTGATGGGCCCCGTCGTACTCACCCAAGATGATCTTCCAAATCCATTCATCCGGTAATTCCACTTCCCATCGCGGCATCGCGGATTTCCAGGGCATGCCTTCGATCGGGAGCCCGACTCCCCCCTTCTTGATGCGCCAGAAGAGATAGCTTTCCTGCAACATGGCGATGGTCGTTGGATCGGAAAAGTTTGCAGGCGGCGGATTGAAGCCGCGCGCCGCGGGACCCTTGCCGTCGAAATTGCCGCCGTGGCAAGGCGAGCAGAAGGCTGCGTAAAACCCTTTGCCTTGCATGATATTGTCAGGAGTCTTCGCGACCGGATTCGAGAGACCCGTGTATTCGCCCGGGGGTGCCGGATGGATGGTGCGATTCTCCGGAGGTGGAGCATCACTCACGGCGGTGCTACCGTAGGTCTGCCAGCCGACCAGGAGAGGAAACAGAATGAGTACGGCGTAGCGTGCGGTCTGCAGCGCGCCGATGTTCTCGCCGGTGAGAAATCGTTGGATCGGCCCCCAGAACGCGTCCTTCGATTCGCCGCTCATCGTATAGTAGATGACGATGCCCGACACCGTCAGCATCAGGTAGAGAAAGATCAGACTCGATGGCAACGGGGCTGACCCGGGGATGTTCGGCACGACGAACTTCAACAACAGATAGATGACGACGACAAGAATGATGGGTTTGGTCAACGAGCCCATGGGCGCCTCCTCAACGTGCGTGTGCGACCGCGACCGGCGCAGCGTCCTCGGCCTTGACCGGCGCCTTGGGCGCCTGTCCCGGCACTTCAAGTTCAGAAGGATTCACCGAGATCGGCTCACCGCTCATCTGCTGGAGAAAGGCGATGACCGACAAGATCTCGTTCTTCGTGAGTCCGATCGGGTTTTTATTAATGTACGGCATGCGAGCGGGATATTCCTTGGGCTGCCCTTCATGGCGGTAATCCAAGTAGATATAAGCCTGCGGTTGCGTCAGACTTTCGAAAATGAATTCACGGCTCAGCTTGGCGCCGATCCCCTTCAAATCCGGGCACCTGGCCGACTCGCTCGGGCCGATGGAATGGCAGAGCGCACATTGTCCCTTGCTGAAGAAGATTTTCTGGCCGATCGCTGCCATGTCCGCCGACGTCTTGACCGTCGCGATATCGAATTTTTCCTCGGCGGGCGGCAGTGAGGCCATTTGCGGCACAGACAACGCCACGAGCGAGAAGAGGCCCAGGACGATCGCCACAAACCCGATGACTCGAGCAAACTGAGC
>DASTJX010000242.1:0-5664 GCA_035716265.1 Nitrospira sp. | reverse complement strand
GCAGCCACGGTGTTTTATCCGGATGCATTCAAGAAATTGGTCACGGGCTTTTGGCGGTATCCGTCCGCATCCGTCGTGGTGGGAGAACTGGAGATGCGGTCGTCCCGCACTTCCCGCAATCTGGACGGATGGTACTGGCGGTACGAACTCTTCTTGAAAGGGCTCGAGTCCGAAATTGGCGCCGGGCTCGGGGCGAGCGGCACGATCTACGCCGTTCGGCGAGAGGACTATTGTCCGCTCCCTCCGGACACGATAGCAGATGATCTGCTGGAACCTTTGCTGGTCCGGCTTCGCGCAGGGGGCCATGTCGTACAGTATGGGGCCGCTCGGGCCTGGCAACTCATACCGGAGCGAGTCGCGGACGAATTTCATCGGCGGGTTCGATCCGGCGCTGGAATTGCCCACGTGCTCCGTCACGCGTGGCAGTTGCTGTTGCCCCGGTGGGGCGTCGTCTCACTGGCTCTGTGGTCGCACAAAGCCTTGCGGCTCTTGGCCCCCTGGATGCTCCTCGCGGTATTAGCCGGAACCGTATCTCTGCGGCGCTATCCGCTCTTTCAATGGCTCTTGGTCTCCCAGGCGCTGTTCTATGGGGCGGCCCTGTGTGCGGGATGGTTGCGCGCCGTGCCTCTCGTCGGCAAGGCGGCCATTGGAGCGCGCTATTTCGTTATCTTGAACGCGGCCTTGGCCCTGGGCTCACTGAAATTCCTCTTCGGCAAGGCAGGTCCGACATGGAATCGCACCAGGCGGCCGGAGGAGGCGACGCGAGCAGATGGCTGGTCTGAACTGATGCCGGACGATGAGGTGGAAAACCAGCGTCCGGCGGCTTAAAAAAGTCGGCCGTCGTTCTTACCGACTTGTCGTCACTCGGAGGTTCACAGGCGCGGCGGGTGCGCTGTAATCGCCCGATCCAGTCAACAAATGAGAGGGAACCTTTACTAAGAAGGCATCCAGCCGGTTCCCGCCCATGTTGCTGGTCCATATAAAGTATCTGCCGCTGATATCCAGATTACCTTTCGGATATTTCGCGTACTCGCTTCCTCCGCCCGGAGCATTCATATCCGTCATCACGGGCGCGACGATAAGTTGATCGTGCGAGGCATCGAGTCGAAAGCACACGACTTCATTCTGTGCCGAGCCGTAATCAGCGTTACTGCCGCACGCGAACTGTTGGGACATGGGGATGGTGGGTTTCGCATTCAGATGGGAGACATGGTTGACAGGATTCATATTCCAATTGTTGCTGTAAAAAACGGCGGGCCCTTTCACAATGCCGGCAAGATTGAAGGTAATCGCTGCGCCGGGCAAGGAATTCCAGTTGTCCATTCCGAGGGCATAGCCGAACCCCATATCGGCATGTCCCAGGCCACCGTTCTGATCCATCACAACGCTTTGTTTCCCGCTTTCTAGATCGACGAATACGTTCTCGAGGCCGTATTGCCCATCCCGATTTTCCTGAATCATCAAATACTTTCCGCTCTTATCGAGGTGGCATTCGTCGTACGTCCCTACCTTGGGAAAGAACGTGAATTTTCGCGTCGTTTCATTGAAGACAAAACAGCCTAAATCCTCACCGGTGGCGGAGACGCGCACCGCCCCGCTGTGGACCAAATCGTTGTTGCTGGAATGCGTCTGCCACACGTAACGGCCGCTGCCGAATTGTGCGGTGATATCGAAGACGGTATCGGAGACCTTCGAGACGACATCGTACCGCAGTAGTCGTGGGCCGTCGTTGATGTAGAGTTTGTTGGGCCGGCTGGCGCTGAAGTACCATGTTTCGCCGGATTGACTTCTGAATGGGCTTCCCGCCGGAAAGAGCGGACCAACCTTCGTGATGACATCGGTCGCCTTATTGAGCTTAAACAGCGTCGGACCTGTCCCGCCCTTCGCGGTGCTCAGCCCGACAAAGATCCACATGTCAGCGCTGCTCTCGTGCGCATTCGTATTCCGCCAGTAGGAGTAGCCGATATAATTCACGCAATCTGACCCGCCGCAGTCGGACGCGTCCGTAATCCGGATCCCTTTGGTCCTGTACGGGGCAGGGAACGTGAAGGCGCCGCGTGTCGGAGAGACGAACGATTGGATCTGGGAGGCCGTGTATCGAGCGCGAGTAAACGTGCCTTGTTTTTCGACCCAGCCGCCGGGGAACGAACTGGTTGTTTGTCCCACGACGGCAGTGGCGACGAGCAGTACGAGCGAAAAACAGACGGCGACACGAAGGATTGCGGGACTCTTTCTGACGAGCGACATGGCCTTCCTCCTGGTGGGTGATTCTCCAGAGGGACGGTATCATCGCGGGAGAAAACCTCAGTGAAGATGCGTAAATGCAATGTCAGTAGATGGAAAGAACTAGATGAAGGGCCGGTAAAATCAGGGCACGACCGTCGTCGCAGATCTTGGCCAGTGGATGAGTCAACGCTGAGGTCGTAGCGGACTTCTGCCCGTCGAATCGGGATGGGCTTTAGGTAATTTTATCCTCGATCAATCGAGTCCGGAGGCGAGATTCCTGATTCGCGTATACGTCGAAGGCGGCAGGCCTTAGGGTGAAGTCATGGGTGTTGGCGAGGAACCGACATTGTGCAAGAACGACAGGGTGGACGTGGTGTGATTACATCCCGATCGGACGATGCAGAGCGTAGGAGCGAGGGGGGAATCGCTATGGAAATGGCACAGCGGAGCCGACAGGATTTTGCGGAGGAACATGTCGAAGAGGTGCGACAGGGGAGGCGATTTGAGTTTGGGGATAACTGGTCCAAGTTCCTGCAGAATTTGAAGGAAGATCAGATTCTCTCAGCGGAGACCTCCCTTCGTGAGATGCTCGAGGTCTCGGACTTGACCGGTAAGAAATTTCTGGATGCGGGGTCCGGCAGCGGGCTATTCAGTCTGGCGGCCCGTCGGCTGGGTGCGCAGGTACACTCATTCGATTACGACCCCCAATCGGTCGCCTGTACGAAGGAACTCCGCCGACGATACTCACATAATGATCCGTGGTGGCGAATTGAGCATCAATCTGTACTGAATACAGAGTATCTCTCCTCCCTTGGTCGGTTCGATGTGGTGTATTCCTGGGGCGTGCTTCACCATACCGGTGCGATGTGGCAGGCATTGGAGAACGTGCACCGCTCGGTAGCCGAGGGAGGTCTGTTATTTATCGCGATCTATAACGATACCGGATCGCAGAGTGCCCGCTGGCGCCGCATAAAGCAGCTCTACAATGTCTTACCCCGCCCCCTCCGGGGGCCCTATGCGGCCATTGTTGCCGCGCCAATGGAATTCAAAGCCATTCTGAGCGCGTTAGCTTCCGGGCATCCAAGCCTCTATATCAGGCGCTGGACGGACAAGAACGAGAGAGGGATGAGCCATTGGCGCGATGCGGTCGACTGGATAGGCGGATATCCGTATGAAGTGGCGAAACCGGAGCAGATATTCGAGTTTTACAAGGCCCGAGGCTTCAGCCTGCGTCGTTTGAAATCCACTGTCGGAATTGGATGCAACGAGTTTGTGTTCAGGAAGGACAGGGATGTGTTGTAAAAGCGTGATGGGCCCAAGAAGTTATTCTGCGGGAGCGGGATCCAGACGGTAGCCGACGTTCCGGACCGTGAAGATCCGGCGACCTTCCGTGCCCAGCTTGTTGCGCAGACTGCGGATGTGAACGTCGATCGTGCGAGACTGCAGATCTGCGTCCTTGCTGGCTCCCCATACCGATTCGAAGAGCGCATCCCTGCTCAGGACGCGACCGTTCGTCATCAGTAGCGCGCGTAGCAAGCTGAATTCCTTCGAGGTCAAGTGAATCGGCTTTCCGCGAAGGGTCACCTGGTAGCGATCGAGTTCCATTTCCAACGAGCCGACCTTGAGCACCCGAGCCGGATCAGTGGGAGCTGATCGGCGAAGACGCCCCTTGACCCGGGCGATCAGCTCGTTGGCTTGAAAGGGCTTTGTGATGTAGTCATCGGCACCGATCTCGAGGCCGATGACTTTGTCCCTCTCCTCATCCTTTCCACTCAGCACGATGACGGGCAGATGAGCGGTAATAGGGTCCTGCCGCACGCGGCGAAGTACCTCCAGCCCGTCGAGGCCTGGGAGAATCAGGTCGAGCAGAACCAGGTCGGGCTTTTCCCGACGAACCGCTTCCAGCGCCTCCGGGCCGTCCTGAGCGACGGCCACCTCGAATCCTTCGCGTTGCAAGAGGCTGCGAAGGAGGTCGACGACGCTGTCCATGTCTTCGACGACGAGTATCTTTGCCATGAGCGGCTGTGAGATCTAGGGTTCGATCAAGCGGCGGCGGATGGAGTATCGCACGAGACTGGCGGTGTCGTGAAGATCCAGCTTGTCCATAATACGATGCCGGTGCGATTCCGCCGTTTTCACGCTGACACCTAACATGCCAGCGACTTTTTTCGTCGACATGCCTTGAGCGACCAATTGCAACACTTCACGTTCTCTCGTGGTCAGGGGGTCCGATGGAATATCGCTTTTGGCGAGGAATGCTTGAATGACGGTTTGGGAGATCCCAGGGCTCAGATAAAATGAGCCTTTAGACACGTCGCGGATCGCATGCACGACATCGGTCACCGGTTGCGATTTGAGCAGGTAGCCCTTCACGCCAACCTTGAGGGCTTCTAGGACGAAGGCATCGTCTGTGTGCATCGTGAGTAACAGCGATTTTGTCCCTGGTGATACTCGTCGAATTTCGCGCACAACGTCCAGGCCGTTCAATAAGGGCATCATGACATCAATCACCGCCACATCGGGTTGCATCTCTTCCGCCATGCGGACGGCTTCCCGTCCATCGCCTGCCTCGCCCACCACGGTGACACCATAGGTCTCAATGAGCGCCTTGACACCCTGTCGTAGCAGCGTGTGATCATCGGCGAGCAGCAAGCGGCAAGATACGAGCGCCGGCGCAGGCTCGGCATTCCGACCATCGAGCCTTGTTCTAGGCGACGGCATGGCCGGTGCTGGACTGCGAGTGACCACATAGAACTCCTTTCGTTGCGATCCTTCCCCCACGCGTAATAACCCCTCGAGATCCTTGCGAATTATCCGTCGCTGACTGTCTTAAGAGCGGTCACGGATTCACCTTTATGCATGCGTACTCTGTCACATGCGCTACCCAGTTCGCACCTAGGGAAGCACCTAGTTGGACCGGCGCGACAGTTTGCTTACAGTGCCCACACTGAGGGAGGACTTGTGGCAACCATTACGGCAACCGTTCCAATGCTGAGCGTGTGCTGTGTTTGCAAACATGTGGCCGAGCCCGTTTCGTCTTCAGTGAATTGGACGCCCATGTCCACATATCTTGATCGCCATCACTTGAATCTGTTCGATGTCCGGGTCAGCCATACGTACTGTCCTGTCTGCTACGAGCGCCAGGCCCGGGCCTGGTCTCTTCCCGTCACCAAGCCTTCCGTGAGAATGAACCGTCGAGCTGCGTAAAAGCCGGTTCTTTCCCTGCACGATCCCTCATACGGATTACCGCTGAGATTATCACTGTCTGTTACGGTTCATGTGCGCCTGCACCCGCGCGCGCCAAGAGGTTCGCGACCATTTGTCCCACAGCGGGTTGACTTCGGATATGCTCGCTAAAAAAGATTGAGCCGGCGGCAAACACGAATGCATTACCTCGTTCATAAATGGTCGATTCGTGGCGACTGGGTATGGCGGGGA
>DASTJX010000241.1:0-3246 GCA_035716265.1 Nitrospira sp. | reverse complement strand
TCACGAAGTCCTTCGCATCGGTCTGCGAACCTTGTTCATGGAAGCCGGAAATTTCCAGGTCGTTGGTGAAGCCGGCACCATGGCCGGTGCTGTGGCTGATGCGTTAAGACTGAAGCCGAACGTGGTCTTGATGGACGTCAGGCTGCCGGACGGGAGCGGCATTGACGCGTGTCGCACGATTCGAGCTGCTCATCCCGCCACCCGGGTATTGTTCTTAACCTCCTTTGCAGACGACGACGCCGTGCTCGCCACGATCCTGGCTGGAGCCGATGGCTTTCTCTTAAAAGAAGTGACGAGTGAGCAGCTGATCGACGCCGTCAAAGTCGTGTCGCAAGGACAGTCCATTCTGGATCCGGCCGTCACGCAGCGGGTGCTCAGCAAAGTGCGGTCGCTCGCGGCGCCGGCATCACAGGATAAGCGGGAGGCCTTATCGCCGCAAGAAGAACGCGTCTTGGCGTTGGTCGCCGAAGGAAAGACCAACAAAGAAATTGCCGCGTTCCTACACTTGAGCGATAAGACTGTCGGGCATTACCTCGAAAATATATTCCAGAAGCTGCAAGTCACCCGCCGTGCGCAAGCGGCCGTCTATTTTAGCCAACAGCATAACAGGCCATAGGGGCATTTGCCCTCGCTGATAGGGGAAGAATAGTTTCCAGGGCGGAGCGATCAGCCCTACAGCGCTCTCCTTATTGTCAGTACGATGAGGACAAGAGAATGGTTCCTGCTTCATGTTTTCCGTACAGAGGAGGGTATCATGCGCGGACTCACGAGCCATAGGTTAGTGCTGTTCTTCATTTGCGCGATCGCGGTGCCTTTGACGTTTGGTGTGCACCCGGGTGAGGCGGTCGCCGCCGGAGACAAGGTGAAGGTGCTCTATCACGTCGATGGAAAAGATCCGGAGGTGGCGAAATACGCCCTCGCTCTTATCAATAAGCACATCGACGCCGAAGGCGGTCCCGAGAAAATTGATGTGGAATTGGTC
Organism: Nitrospira sp.; assembly: GCA_035716265.1. Classification (GTDB taxonomy): domain Bacteria; phylum Nitrospirota; class Nitrospiria; order Nitrospirales; family Nitrospiraceae; genus Nitrospira_C. Next base: position 2,264 of record DASTJX010000241.1, on the reverse strand, counting down.
GTGCATGGACCGGCACTTGAGTTGTTCGAGAAAGACAAGATGGATCCGGAGATGACGAAGCGGTTCAACCAAATTATGGAGAAGGGCGTCAAGGCCGAGATGTGCCAGGTATCAATGAAGGCGTTCGGTAAGACCATCGAAAACCTGGCGAAAGGTTTCGTTGCTACCTTGCATCCGGTGGCCGTCAAGCGTATCGCCGATCTGCAGCAGCAAGGCTATCTTTACATTAAGCCGTGACGAGGCGCGACTCAGACGTACGAGCTCTTGGATGATCAAGGAAGCGGCATCGGTGGCTCTGGTTTCTGCTCAGTCGACCTCGCTACTGTCCCTTTCTTACGCAGACGCCATCGCGTTTCCACGCGGCCCCATGCTCGTGTAGCGGACTGGTCCGGGTGAGATTGACGAGAGGATCCATGATGGTCCCGTCCTGGCTGACGAGCTTCCACACATCGCCGGGTCCTTTCCCGCCTGGTTCATGACTGCGAAAGAAGACGATCTCTTTCCCACGGCGGGAATACTCCGGCTTCTGGTCATATTCATAGGCGTTTGGGGTCGTGATTGGCTGTATATGGTCTCCGGCTCCGTCGCCATCGGCGTCGACTGCGTCCATTTCAAACAGGGCGGTGCGACTACCATCCTCGGAGTGTCTCGCAAAAATGATGCGGCCGGATGGCGACCATGATGGATCAGTGTCATGCACCGTATTATTCGTCAGTCGAACATCCGATCCGGAGATAGTATCGTGAACGAAAATCTCTCGTGAGGCATGCGCCACGTTACGCGTAAAGGCGATTTTGGTCCCGTCAGGAGACCATGAAGGGGAGAGATCTTCGTAATTGCCGCTCGTAATGGGGGTCACTACGTTGGTGTTCACATTGAGCTGATAAATGTTGTATGAGTTCTGGCTGGCTCTGTTGGAGGAAAACGCGAGCAAGGCGCAATCGTGCGACCATGCCGGAAACGAATCGTCCGCATCGCTGGTGGTTCTGCGTTGGATCTCCTGAGCAGAATAGGTGTCGTCGCCATTGGCAATCACACGTGCGGTGTAGATCTCAAGGTTGCCATCTCGCACAGATTCAAATGCAATGTACTGGCCGTCAGGCGACCACGTCAGAAAACTATTCCCATCAGCCCCCAAATTTAGTGGCGACTGGCCTGATCCATCGTGGTGCATGACCCACAGACTCTCTGTTCCGCCAACCTCAGGCGCACGAGTGAAGCCAATGTCCTCGGCAGCCATTCTGGGCGGGGAGGACACGCATCCCCCGAGGGTTACTATCATTGCGAGGGTGATCCCATCAGCGAGCCAACGCGTCATCCATGCTCTCCTTTGCTGAATCCACTCTCACCCGTGTCGGACAACGGCAGGAGTGTACTGCAAAGCCGGGAACGTTTCTATCGGACTGGCCTCAAAGCGGTGCATCATGCCGGTGGTCTCACTATCGTACAAGATTCTCAAGAGGCCGAATACCAGCCAGGCCGGCCAGCGCCAGAAAGGACGAGCACTTTGATGAGGACGGCCCATTCAGCTCCAGCCGAAAGGCCACCGAGGAGCAGTCCTCGGCAGTCGCCGCTTCGAATCGGCTCCTCACACTGTTTGCAAGCCTCGGGCATTCGCTAGTCCCTTCCCGACCTTTCAATGTTTCATACTACGAGTATCATGCGGGTGTTCGTCCACCGCGCAGCAGTTTCAACGACAGCAGGGCGGATATCCAGCGTATCTGACTTTAAGACCGGCAAACGAGAGGTGAATAGGTCCGCTTGAAGGAGGAATACGAATGACGCGAAATGTGTACAAGACCCTGGCGGAAGCAGTGGACGGATTGCGGGGGCGTGGGTTCATTTCGGACTTTACAGTTGCTAAAGAGAGCGGCTCTGTCACTGCAGGAGACCGGACCTTCAAAAACGAGGACCTGACCATCGTTGAGCACCATCGCTTCGAAGGAATGTCCGATCCGGACGACTCCTCGGTGGTCTACGCGCTGCAAGCCTCCAATGGACTCAAGGGAGTGCTGGTCGATGCCTATGGCGCCTATGCTAATTGGAAGACCGGCGCGCTGTTGAAACACACGAAGGACAGCCATGACCACGTTGATGATGCGGCAGCGTAACGGCGCTCACAGGACTCACATCCTGGGAGAAAAATGGGCAGGCAGCAGTACGCGATCTCATGCACTCAGATAATGCCGGCGCAAAGCTAGTGGGAGTTTGTCTGTGAGGACAAACGTGGAGGCATGAGCCATGAATGCCACACCCCTGTTCCT
>DASTJX010000240.1:0-5841 GCA_035716265.1 Nitrospira sp. | reverse complement strand
CGCCTGGCACAGTCGTGACGAAGTCGGTACCCTCGCAGCTTCCCTCACGACGATGCTGGCCAGTCTGCGCGAACACAGCACGTCGCTCCTGCGCAAGACGAAAGAACTGGAAGCCTTCACCTATTCAATCGCCCATGATCTCAAGGGACCCTTACGTGAGATTGAAGGTTTTTCCTCTCTACTGGAAAAACAGTTTTCGGAAACCAACGACCCACAGGTGAAGCACCACATTAGTGTTATCAGACAATCAGCGCTCCGCCTCACGCACATGATCGATGCCCTGCTCAAATATTCGCGTTTAGAACAACAGGAATTGCCGAAGCAACAGTTCAACGTTCGCGACATGATCACGAACTTGCTGAATGAGCGAGTCAGCTTCGCGCAGAGCCCTAAACTGAAAGTCGAGCTCGACCTCCAACTGGACGACCTCTTTGGTGAGCCGGTCAGTATCCGCCAAGCACTCGCGAACCTCCTGGATAACGCCATCAAATTTTCACGTTTACGGGCCGATCCGGAGATACGAATCAGCGGCAGCAGGACCAAGAACGAGTACGTCCTGTCTGTACAGGATAACGGCATTGGCTTCGACATGGCTCAGACGGACAAGATTTTCGGGCTGTTCGAACGCGTGCACGGTTCACAAGACTTTGAGGGAACCGGAGTAGGCTTAGCGATCGTCCGACTCGTCATGGACAAACATGGAGGTTCAGTGGCGGTTGAATCTGCCCCCGGCAAGGGAAGCACCTTTACGCTCATGATTCCAATTCACCAGGCTGATTCCTGAAGGGTATAGGCCAAGACAGCGTTGATTCCGCTACATCAGACGGAGGCAGGCCGCGAGCATGCGCGCCCTCATCATAGACGACGAAGAATATGTGCGGTTGGTGTTGGGGCAGACGCTTCGGGAGGAGGGATGTGACGTCGTCGTCGCCACGCACGGTGAGGCGGGGATCCAGCTGCTTCAATCTCAACCCTTTGACTGTGTGATTACCGATCTACGGATGCCGGGTGTTGACGGGCTGGCTGTCCTGAAGTGGGTCGCCGATCGCCAACCCGGGGTCGATGTGGTGCTGTTGACAGGTCACGGAGACGTAAAGGATGCCGTTGAGGCGATGAAGCAAGGCGCATGGGATTTTCTCATCAAGGACACGCCGTTCGACGGGACGGCCGTCAAGGCGGCGTTGGCCAAACTGAGAACCGTACGGGCCTTACGGCAGGAAAACCTCGCTGCGCGCCTCGGCGGATATACACGAGAGGTCATCATTGAAGGCTCAAGCCCCGCGTGGAAGAAGCTGAGAGCTAAGATTGTACAAGCCGCCTCGTCAAAAGCCCCCGTGCTCATCCAGGGAGAAACCGGGTCCGGCAAGGAAGTGGTGGCCCGGCTCCTTCATGATCTGAGCAGCAGAGCGCGGGGGCCGTTTCTTGCCATCAATTGCGGAGCCATGAACCGCGAACTCCTCGAGAGCGAACTGTTCGGTCATGAAAAGGGCGCGTTCACTGGCGCAGTCGGCGCAAAGACCGGCTTAGTGACGACCGCGGATGGAGGCACTCTCTTTCTTGATGAATTGGGAGAGATGCCCAGCCACATGCAAATCAGCCTTCTCCGGTTTCTTGACCGGGGCGAATATCGACCGGTCGGCAGCACCCGGACGTTGCAGGCGGACGTCCGTCTTGTGGGCGCGACCAACCAGGACATCAACGTCCTCGTCACTCAACGCCGATTTCGTGAAGACCTGCTCTATCGTATCAACGCCGTCACCTTGCATGTTCCTGCGCTTCGCGAACGCCAGGACGATGTGATCATGCTGGCAGATCATTTCCTGCACAGCGTCCGCTCGGTGGGACTGTCTCCTCGAGCACTCTCCCCGGGTGCAAAAGCGGCCCTCATCAGTTTTCCTTGGCCTGGCAATGTCCGGGAATTGCATAATGTCATTGAGCGGTTGGTCATCTCTGGGCAAAGCATGGACCCGATTTCGGAAGACGAAGTCTTAGCCGTTTTGCCACAATCGCAACCAGGTTTGCAGCTCCAACAGCTCTCACAATGCTCACTGGAAGACATCGAACGCTTGCACATTCAGCGCATCCTCGAAGCAAGCAATGGGAACAAAACGCATGCAGCCAAGACGCTAGACATCGACTATAAAACCCTTCTTGCGAAATTAAAAAAGTACGGTCTATGATTCACGGCCATCTTAGCCAGATGGTTACCCGAGTTTACTTTCATCAAGGAGGATCCCTATGACCCGCGTAATCCGTCTCAGTTTCCTCATAGGCTGTTTGATCATGATTCCTGGTCTCGCGCTCTCAGCCGACAAGCCGTCCAAAAAGGGATCGACAGTCAAAGAAGTCAAAATGCTGTCGGAGAAGGACCAGACCGCTCTCGCGCTGAGTGCCGCGCCGGCGCACATTTCCAAGGACGCCGGTGTGATGATCTATGGCGCGGACGGCAAACTCACGGAAGTAAGAAAGGGCACAAATGGCTTTACATGTATGCCCACTGTCATGAACCTGCCCGTCCCCGATCCGATTTGCATGGATGGCGCCAGCAACCAATGGATGACTGACATTATGAACAATGCCCCTAAACCGTCTAATACGGTGCCGGGAATTGCGTATATGGCACGTGGAGGATCGCACTTGGAAATAGACGGCAAAGTCGTGATGTCCGGTGACGGCGCCAAAGTGGTCAAGGAACCACCGCATTGGATGATCATGTGGCCGTTTGATGCGTCAGCCTCGAAGTTGCCGACCGCGCCAAATCCGTCCGGAGTCTATGTCATGTTTGAGGATAGCCCCTACGCTCACATCATGGTGTATCAGGATCCGAACAAGATGAAGTAGCGAGTACTGTGCAAGCGCTGCAGCCGACGTCATGGCCGGGCAGCCCTGTTCAAGCCGTCCGAATTGGTCGGAGGCTGCCGGGATGAATGTTCGCCGAACCGAAGAGCGGGCCGAAGACATTGCCAGACTGCTCGACAGTGCGCTGTCCATTCCTGGATGGCGTGGGAAGGTTGGAATTGACCCGCTCCTCGGCCTGCTTCCGGTCGTCGGCGATGTCCTGGTCACGGTGAGTGGTGCCACCATTCTTCTCATGGCACGGCAACTCCACGTGCCGTGGGACATGCAGCTTCAGATGGCTTATAACCTCTTCAAAAACGGTGTGATCGGAGCGGTGCCGTTCATGGGAGACCTGTATTCATTTTTCTTTAAAAGCCATCAGCTGAATGCCGCGTTATTGGTTCGTGCCGTGAAGCGAGGTGAGGATGGCCAGTGCCCCTTGACGACCACAGCATTGTCGATTCGCGACATTACGGCCTTGGCCCTCCTCATTGCGCCGACAGTGCTTCTGGTGTTGGCCGTCGGTCTCTGGTTCTGGGAACGTGATCTGTCGCTATTGAGCCTGCTCTATCCACCTCTGTATCAGAGCCGCATGCAATAGCGACCTCTCTTTGGCTTCCTATTCCGTCGCCGCGGCGGTGTTCCGGACCACGCACCCCATAGTGCGGCACGGCACGGCCTTGCTCGACACTGCCGAGATCAGGCCCCTCCCCGCAATAATCATCATTGATATTGGGAAGACGCACACCGGCATCAATGGCATTACTCCCGGCATGGAGCGTCAGGACCGAAGGCGGTGGCATGAAGGAGTCAAATTGCGGCGGCTGGATGATCGTTGTATCGAATACAGGCGCTGTGAGGAGCCTTCCATGCCGCTCGTACGGGGATTGTCGATGTAAGGAGGCAAACCCCGTCCATGTGTAATCGAACTTGAAGTCTCCGTCAGGACTCCATCCGTTGTAGTCAATCTCCGTCATCTGTAGATAGGGCGTCATGTAGACGGCTTTCTCAGTGCCGATGGTCAGGTTGTTGTAAAAAGAAAAGTTTGAGACGAGATCGCCATATTGCAACCAGGCCCAACCGGAACGGATAGACGTGTTATGCGCAATGAAGAATCCGCTCGGCTCCTGATTCAGCTTGTAGGGCGCCTTTGCCGTGTTATAGATGACGTTGCGAAACGCATACACCGGCCCTCCCCAGACCGGCTGAAAGCTGATGCCCATTGCCACGTTCCCGAAACGATTTTTGAACGCGCGCACGTTCCGTTCGCCATAATCCAGCTCGATTCCATCGTCGCCGCCCCATACGACGTCGTTGCCATAAAAATCGATGGCGCGATTCGGAATCACCGTAGGCTGTGAGAGGCCCAGCGCATCACCGAATCCCGCAAGTGTGTTGTGGCAGATCACATGTCCCGAACCTGTCACGACAATCCCCTCGTAATCCCATGTCCGATTGCTTGTATCCGGCCAGACGACTCCTTTTCCTTCCACATGGTTGTCGCAGATATATGCATTTCGGTTGGTGCCGCTTCGGGCGTTGATGCCGTATTTCACATGCCTGATGTGCGTCCGCCGTATGGCGACGTCGTCAGCGTTGAAGATCTTGATCCCCCAGGCGCTGAGTCCGATCTCCAGATCTTCGACATGGACGTGAGAGCCCGTAATGAGGACACCATATTCCGCTCCCGGCGATTCGATGACGGTTCTTTCGTAACCGTCGCCTTTGATGACAATCGGATCGGCGGGCGTACCGCTCCGATTCATCGTGACGGGCCCTCGGTAGCGTCCATTGGCAAGCGTGATGACATCACCGGGCGCAGCTCGGGCAAGGGCGGACGCCAGCGTCTCGTCTGAATTGACGTGCACAACATGAGGCGACAGCGGAAGTTCGCGAGGCACCGCACGGGTGCGCACCAGGCCCAGTCTCGTTGTCATGACTCCGTCCGGATCTTCGATCGTCAGCTTGACCTCATAGGCCGAATCAGGGCGAAGGTTGAAGACGCTACCGGCAAACTGCTCGGCGATGGGAAATGTACTGGGAACCTCCCGGGAGAGCATATCGGTTCTCACTCGTTGTAATGGCAGAGCCTCCTTCCAACTCGTGGTATCAACTTCGCGGTAAGATACCCGGACGACGGCATCATGGTCCTCGTCTCCTCCGAGAACCGGCAGACTGATTCCAATCGTCTCGATCGTCGAGGGATCAAACTCGATGGGACCGACGGAAATCGGATGAACGGCGAATGGGCCGATCCAGCTACAGCCCGCCAGCACGAAGAAAAGAATCGAACTCGACGACAGCATCTTCATGGACAAGAAGCATGAGGGCGACGCCAATCCTCTTCCACTGGCAAGATCCCTAAGCGAGCTGGACAGCATGAAGGGGCGGACGACGCAGACCGTCGGAAAGGGATACCGGTCCCGCTGACCTTGCTCCCTTCAAGGCGAGACCGTTATGATGGCCGACCATGACGCCGGATCAAGCGCGCGCTCAATACAATTTTCTGTTGACCCTGTGCATCCGTAAAGCCGAGGCATTCGGTCCGTTGGCTTTTGCCTTCATCAAAGATCACGATCTGGAGGCCATCGGCCTCACGCCGGAAGAGCAATTTAATCTGTTCGTGGCGACTGCCGAAGCGTTTGCCGATGAACCGAAGCGCTTCACGCACAAATTGGATTGCCTGCAAAAGGCGCTCGAGATTCTTCCCACTACCGGTTTTTTTGATCCCGAGCTCGCTCGACAGCTGCAGCACGATATTCAGCGCTTGAAGGCTGAACTCGATCTTTATTCGGCAGCGATGAGACCGGAGCGTACAAGCCCCGCAGCCGGGAAGCTTCCTCAACGCATCATCGTCGAGACCGACATGCCCGACTATTACTTATCCATGGCGCAGCAGCGGGCCGCCGCCTACTATCAGGAGAAATACCGCCTCACGAAAGAATCCAAAATTGCTCAGCACTTTACGGCTGCCCTGCGGAGATTCGAGCCGGAAACCACGGC
>DASTJX010000239.1:0-5458 GCA_035716265.1 Nitrospira sp. | reverse complement strand
TTGGCGAGAATAGCCAGCATGCCTGCCTCACCCGGGCGGATACGAGTGCCCTTGGTAATAATCCGCTCGCCCTTTTTGACATCCTCGCCCTGGGGGCGAATATTCGATCCCTTTGCTTCTGGTTTGAACACGCGCACCTGATCAGACTCAGGCTCGGTGTCCTCTACCTTCAACACCGTGTCCGCGCCTTTCGGGATCGGCGCCCCGGTCATGATCCGGATCGCCTGGCCTGGCCCTACCGTTCTGGTCGGCATCTTGCCGGCGGGGACGTCCTCAATCACCGTCAAGGTGATCGGCTTTTCAATGGCGTGCTCCTGGCGGATATCATCCCACCGCACCGCGAATCCATCCATCGCGCTATTATCCCAAGGCGGATTGTCACGTTCGACAATAATGTCCTCGCCCAGCACTCGTCCCAACCCATCCAACAGCGGGATCTTTTCCACTCCCAGTACCGGCGTGGCATTTAACACGATTTTTTGCGCTTGCTCGAGTGGAGTTAATCCTGACATGACATCCTGGTTCTTCATCGCTTCGGTTAGCGGTGCTGCCGTGGGGCCACGTTGACCAGCGATCCGCTCTTCTTACAGAACGTTTCCACCTTGTTGGCGATCCCGTGATAGGCCTCTGCGGTGGGCGTATCGGAGTAGAACATGGCGAACGGCTCCCCGGCATCCGACTGAATGACCACGTCGGGGTCAAGCGGGATGCGTCCAAGAAAAGGCACGCCCATGTCTTGGGCCGAGGCCTCGCCTCCGCCTTTTCGAAACACGTCGATATGTTGATGGCAATGAGGGCATTCCAGGCCGCTCATGTTCTCTACGATACCGATAATCGGCACCTCGCTGTCTTTGCAAAATGTGACCGACTTGCGAGAATCCAACAGCGCGACTTCTTGCGGGGTGGTGATGATGACGGCCCCGCTGACCTGGCCCAACAAATCTATCGTCGTGACCGACTCGTTTCCCGTTCCAGGCGGCAGATCGATCAGCAGGAAATTGAGATCCTGCCATTCGACACCGCCCAGGAGCTGGTTGATAAACTCATACTTGTAGGCATCGCGCCAGATAATGGGATCATCGGAATTCTGCAGCAGGAACGACATCGACGCGATCTTCAGATTGTACGCCTGAAAGGGAATGATCCCTCCCGATGTGCTGATCTTGAGCTTCTGACCTTCGGCACCGACCATCTTGGGAATGTTGGGGCCGTGAATGTCCATGTCACAGATACCGACATGCCACCCCTTCAGCGCCAGGCTCACCGCAAGGTTGGTGGTGCACGTACTTTTGCCAACCCCACCCTTATTACTCATGACGAGGACCTTATACTCGATCCGCTCCATCCGCTTGGCCACAAGCCAGCGGCTGTGACCCTCCTTGTCTTTTTGACAGGATTCGTTTTCGTCGCAGATCGCGCACGCCCACATATAGGTGCAGGCATCGCTGCCGCCGGACGTCGGAGTTGAAATCACATTGAGTTCACGAGGCATGAGGTCAGACCCTTTCGTGCGGTAAATCGTCCCGCCTTGACGAACCGTGTAAGCTCGAGCTGAGGTTGGTCTGCACGATCAACGGCGCCCTCGCCCTGTGGGGACGCCGACATACTCCCCGTCGCCGGCGCCCGACATCGCAGGCGCCATGACTTTGGGGCCGACCGGCGTCAGGGCACTGTCCGGCTCTTCCTGGGCCTTCTTCTTGTTGAAGAACCCCGCGCTGATAATGCCGACCTCATAGAACACGTACATGGGGAGGGCCATCAGGCATTGATTAAACGGATCCGGTGTGGGGGTCAAAATGGCGGCAACAATGAAGGAGCCCAGGAGCGCCCATTTGCGGTAGCGCTTCAGAAAAGGCGCATCAACCCATCCCAGTTTGGCCATGAGGGTGATGGCCAACGGGACTTCGAAGATCAATCCGAACACCATCAAAAACCACAAAGCGAATCCCACATACTGCGCGATCGATAGTTGCGGAATGAACCCCGCGCTCACTCCGTAGGACACGAGAAAGTTTAACGCAAACGGCAGGACGAAGAAAAAAGAAAAGCCCACTCCGGCATAAAACGCCAACGTGCTCAACGCCACAAACGGCCCTACGAAACGGCGCTCCTGAGCGTGCAGTCCCGGCACGACGAATTGCCAGACCTCCAAAAGGATGTAGGGAGTGGCGAAGACAATGGCAAAGAGGCCGGCCACTTTTACGTTCTGCCACAGAGCTTCGGCAGGAGCGAGGAAGACGAACGGTACGGTCGGAAGATCGGTCGGCACCCATGAAAGGGAGCTTGGCACGAACATATTCTGAAGCGGAACGCGCAGCCACTTGACGAGGGTGTCAGCGTAAAAGAACGTACCGACAAAGACGACTGCCGTGGAGATGACCGCCCGCGTGAGCCGGACCTGGAGCTCGACGAGATGCTCCATGACCGGCATTTTCTTGTCTTCCAGCGGCTTGAAGACGGAATCTTGCAGCCACCGGTTGAAGTCGTTCAGCACTGCATCCCCAGCAGAGCCGCAGGCACCGGTCGTGGGACCGGCGTCTGCGCCTCAGGATTACTTCGGATTGACCGCCACGAACAGGTTGTTGCCTTGCCGGCTGAGCAGCAGAACGGCCAGCTCCTCTTTTTTGATTTTGTGCGCTGCTTTTTGATATTCGTCGAGGCTTTTGACCACTTCGTGGTTCACTTCCTGAATGACATCGCCCCGCTGCACTCCAGCGGCCTCAGCAGGACCTCCGGGTTCGACAGAAGACACGACGACGCCGGCTGTCTTGGACGGAATATTCAACTGACTCATCGTTGCATTGTCCAACGCCTGCACTCTGAGCGAAGCCAGCACGTTATCGGGCGGCTTGATCGTCTCGCCCTGTTCCTTCGGGGGTGAGGACTCCTTCTTCGCCAATATCTCGTCGGATGGCCGTTCAGCTACTTTGACTGAAAGGGTTTGCTCCTTCCCTTCCCGTAGAATTTTGATCTGGGCATCTTTGCCGACAACGGTACGAGCGACCAGATTGCGCAACTGACTGACGCTTTGCACTTCTTTGCCATTAAAGGAAACGACGACATCGCCACGTTTGACTCCCGCGGCATGAGAAGGTCCGTTCTCGTTGACGTCGCTGATCAACACACCCTTGCGCTGTTCCGGCAGCTTGAAAGACTTCGCGAGAGCCGGCGTAATTTCTTGGATCGCCACACCCATCCAGCCCCGCACGACTTTGCCAGTCTTCTGCAGACTGTCCACAATATCTACCGCAATGCTGCTGGGGATCGCGAACCCAATGCCTTCGGATCCTCCGGTCCTTGAGAAAATGGCCGTGTTGATGCCGATCAAGTCTCCGTTCATGTTGACCAAGGCACCGCCCGAATTACCCGGGTTGATCGCCGCATCAGTTTGGATGAAATCTTCATAGTCTGCGATTCCGACGTTCCCCCGTCCGAGTGCGCTGATAATGCCCAAGGTGACCGTCGAACTCAGCCCGAACGGACTGCCGATCGCGAGCACCAGATCCCCGACCTGCAGTTTGTCATATTCTGCCCATCTCACCGATGGAAGGTCCTTGACGTCGATCTTGACTACAGCCAGATCCGTCTTGGGATCCGTCCCGACGATTTTTGCCGCAAACTCTCGACGGTCGCTCAACGTCACCGTGATTTGAGTGGCGCCCTCCACGACGTGATTGTTGGTGACGATAAACCCATTGGGATCCATGATGACACCCGACCCGGCGCTTTGATCCGGACGCCCGTGAGGACCGGGGGGCGGCATCGGCGGAGGAGTCGGGAGTTCGCCACCCGGCTCATCAGGCTGACCACCGCCCGGAGGTCCTCCGGGAGGTCCTCCGAAGGGGCCGGGAGGAAGCGGTCGTCGGCCTCGTCCGCCTTCGCTTCCGCCAGTCACAGCGATGTTGACGACGGCAGGCGTCACTTTTTTCACGATTTCGGAAAAGCCCTGGGCCATGGAAGGAGGCACTCCCGCGGCCGTTGCCGGCGATTCGCCCGACAAGGGGCTTAGTGTACAAGCCAGAGCAAAGACGCACACACAACTGGCGAAAGCCAACGCACGACCGTTCTCACTCCACGTAGCCATGACCGTGTCCTCCGACGGGGTTTATACGATTTCGTTACTATATGAGGATGAACAGTTCATTGTACACTATCCCTTCCAAGGCCTTCAAAGACTAATCGTCCCCTTCGGGCCGGAACACACCCGAAAGGGACGACGATGACGAACGCCTGCTTTATCCTATGAGGCGGCTCTCGGCTCGGCCGCATCGGCCTCCAACTGTCCAATCCAGGAATTCTGCAGTTTCAGCGCCAGCCGCTTCTCAGCCAGATCGAACGACACCACACGCAGGGTGTTGGGCGCCCCTTCGTAGGTGGGAGGCCAAATCCGGCGCTCAGGCTCTTGAGGACGCAGGTAGATGACCGGATACCACTGGCTGATTCCCGGGGCAGAGGGTCGATCCAACGTCGCCCATCCCCGCCCCTCAGCTTGCATCAGCGTCGTGCTGTTCTTGAGATCAAGAAGCGCAAATTCGAGGAGAGACCAATTGTCCCGGCGAAAGCCCGGCTGGGCGTGAGTGGTCCAACCAAGAAACAAGGTCACCGGATATTCCTGTTCGGTGCTGGACAGCACGACAACGACCACATATTCCAGCCCATGCTGCCTGCCTAACTCCGTAATTTGCGTCCAATCACCGTTCGGCTGTGGGCGGATCCCATCGGCCGGTAGAACCTGGGTGATGGTGACAGGTATGGTGCGAGCGATGTCCTGCTTCAACGTTTCGCCCAGGCGTACTAGTGCCTCGTCGGGAAGATTCGGGGCAGCGCCGGGCACGGCTGTGTCCGACACCAGGAGGAGGCCGGCCTTGAGCGGTCGATGTTCGATCTGTGAAAAGGCCTCATCGCTGGCCCTATGGTCGGAGGACACATAGTCGCCAAGCCTGCTCGGGGGAGTAGCCGAAGCACAGGCGGCCAACAGTGAGGCAGTCAGCAGGAGATTGGAAGCTTTGACGATTCTTCGCATGGACGACCTCCCCGTCAGATGACCGCTGCAACCACGGCCTTGCCTGATGTTGATCATACGTTCGCTCCCCTAGGCCGGATCTGTCAAGCCCACGATTCCCCTTGTATTTTCTGCCGTACCTCGGCTAGGGTACCGCCATCAGCGATGGACTCGCAGCGTTTCTCCGTCCGGAACCGCAAGGGGTCCCATGTTCGGTCACCACCCTACGGACTTCCCTGAACTGTCAATCGTGATACCAGCTCATAACGAGGCTGGTCGCATCCTCCCTTACCTCCTTCAGATCACCCAATATTGTCGAGAGCACAAACGGACGTATGAGCTGTTGGTCGTTGATGACGGCAGTACCGATACGACAGCATCGGTTGTCAAAAATCTCGGTCGTGCCAATCCGGCCGTGCGGCTGCTTCGACTGCCAAGATGTCGGGGTAAGGGGGC
>DASTJX010000238.1:0-4244 GCA_035716265.1 Nitrospira sp. | reverse complement strand
GTCGAGGACGGATAGGGTAGAGCCTGCAGGGAGCAGGCCGACGGGTAACCATGACCGGACAGCAGCCCTATGCGGGTCACAGGCACCTCGTTCAAGAACGACAGCCGGGATCCTTGCTAGTGCCTAGGGTGAATGCTTTTTGTCTTTCTGCATGATCTTGTCGGTCCAGGCCAGCAGAACGGCCGAGCCCAAAAAGGTCATGTGAATGAAAATCTTCCACTTGATGTGCTCAGGATCCTCGTTCGCGACATCGACGAAGGCTTTGAGCAAGTGAATGCTTGAGATGCCGATGAGGGAGGCCGCCAATTTGACTTTGATTGTGCCCGGATCCACATGGGTGAGCCAATCCGGCCGGTCCGGATGGCCTTCCAGGCTCAACTTGCTCACGAAGGTGGCGTAGCCTCCGATCACCACCATGGTCAACAGATTGGCGACCATCGTGACGTCGATCAGTCCCAGCACGCCGAGCATGAATTTGGTTTCTTCAAGGCCCTGAATGTGCACCACCATTTCCCAAAGCTCTACCAAAAATTTGTAAGCGTAGAGCAGTTCGGCGACAATCAAACCGCCGTAAAGCGGGGCTTGGATCCATCGGCTGGCAAACACGACGGCTTCAAAGCCGTGCTCGAGCGCGTTGGGATTGTCTGAGACGGTTGAGGCAAGGCGTTGATCGGACATGATGCTCCGGTGTCTGCGAATACGTTTAACGGTGGAAGGACCTGATGGGGGCTGTATCCTAGAGGGCCGGACGGTCGCTGTCAAATATTTCGCATCAACGACACCAACGCCCGGGAAACATCATGATTGAGGTGCGTCGGAGGAGGACTCCCGTAGTCCGCTTATGTGGAAGGAATGGTGAGCGTGACTGTCGTCCCCTGAGTGAGGACGGATGTAATGGAGATACGGCCACGGAGCTTTCTCGCTCTCGCGCGCATGTTCTGCAAGCCCATACCCATACCCTGCTTCCGCCGGTGGAGGGGAGAGAAGCCGTGGCCGTTGTCGATCACTTCCAGACGGATCTTATTCCCATGTCGCCGCAGGGTCACCATCCGCTTGTCCGCCTTAGTATGACGGATGCTGTTGCTCAGCGCTTCCTTGGCGATGGCCAGCACATGGGTCCGTTGTTCCGGAGCCAGCCGCAGGCTGGCCTCGTCGTCAGCCGTGACGACGATTTCTCCGGCGCCTGTCGCCATGAACGATCCCGCCAGCGTCCGAAGCGTATCCGCGACGGTTTGCTCGAAAACGACGGGAGGCTGCACGTGAGAAATAAACGACCGGACCTCACGGATCACATTGTTCAATTGGCCGACAGATTGTTCCAACCGCTTGGCGTTTGTTCGTGAGATCCGCTGTATGCGTTGCTTTGTGAGCTCGAGTCCCATGCCGACGGCATACAGAGACTGCAAGAGGTTGTCGTGAAGGTCTTGACTGAGTCGCTCCCTCTCCTCAAACGCCTGGCGGACCGCCACCTCGCTGCGGCGCAGCGCCTCTTCCGCCCGTTTCTGCTCGGTAATGTCGGTTCCGATGGTCACCAGGCACTCCTTGCCGTTGAGCACGATCACTTCGGTGGATGCTAGGAACTGGCGGACCTCTCCACGTTTCGATTTCAGCGGAACCTCGAGGTTTCTCAGGGTGCCTTTTGTTTTGATGCGCTCAACAAATTGCTGCCGTGCCTCCGGATGAGGCCAAATTCCCAGGACGGACGTCGTCTGGCCGATCACTTCCTCGCGCGAAAAGCCGAAGACTTCCAAGGCCGCATCGTTGATATCCAGGCAGGCGCCGGTTTCCAAGTCTGTAATGCCGATGGGGTAAGGACTCGAACGAAACGCTTTGCTGAACCGTTCCTCGCTGGCGAGGAGGGCCTCTTCCGCCTGCTTGAGATTGGATTGGTCGACGTATAAACCAATGGCCGTCGAGACATCCCCGACCTCCGAGTGGACAAAGACGGGCCAAAGCAAGAGGTCCAGCAGCTTGCCGTCTTTACGGCATCGCCGCAGTTCGATCGGACCATGGATCTCCCCTTGCAGCCCGCGTTCCCAGAGCGACTCAGCCTTGGCCGCTTCCTCCTGAGGAACGTAAGGCAGTTCACGGCCCAAGACCTCCTCTTCCGACCACCCGAACAAGCGTGTTGCCGCTTGATTCCAACTGGTGACACGCGCGGCGAGATCGAGGCTGATGATCGGAAGGGGGGACTCACGAACGAGTGTTTGAAGCAGCTGGGTCGTTCTAGCCAGCCCGGCCTCCGCCTGCTTCCGGTCGTGGATATTCTGCATGACGGCGATGAAATACGCGGGGGCAGAAGTGCCGTCGCGGACCAGGGAGACGGTCATCTCGACCCAAACCCAGACCTCGTCGCTGCGGCGGTATCGTGTTTCCATGGCGAACGAGGGACGTTTGCCGCTGACCAATTGGCGGATCTGATCGAGAATCAGCTCGAGATCGTCGGGATACACGAAGTGCTGGAACGTGCACCGCATCATCGTTCTTGATGAATAGCCCAGTGTCTCGCAGAGCCGAGGATTGACTCTGAGGAACTGTCCATCCAAACCGAGTTGGGCGATTCCAACGCCGGCATGTTCGAAGAGCGCCCGCCAGCGTTCTTCGCTTTCCCGCATATAATCTTCGGTGAGTCGGCCTGCGGTGATGTCCTCACAAACGACCAGGACAAGGATCTGTCCTCGATGGTCCATGACGGCCTGCGCCCGCTCTTTTACCCACAGCGTGCTGCCATTTTTCCGCACCTTTTGGATTTCCCACTGAAAGACTTTCATTGGGGTAGCCGCGCACAGGGTGAGTTGCCCGAGGACGGCATGATGCTGATCGGGCTCAAACACTTTCAGCACGGACTCACCTATCAGCTCATGGGGCTGATATCCAAGCTGCGTGGCGCCGAACTGGTTGACGGAGACGACTGTCCCATCGGCTGCGAGCGTGAAATACATGGACGGGTTGTTGTCGTACAGCAGTCGATAGCGAGCTTCGCTGTCTTGCAGCGTGGACTCAACCTCAAGACGGCGGCGGGTTTCCTCCTCCAGAGTGGCGAGCCCATCACTGTCAGGCGGGGCAAGGCCGTTTCGAGCAACGTCGCCGGAGGCTGTGGCCGCATCCAACGTTGCAGTGTCCGGTGGGGTCCGATCGGGCTCATGCTCGCCGGCTGGAGGTACGGTCATCGAACGGTCCTGCGAGCGGCGGGCCATCGGTCTCCTTAAAGAAAAGCGGGCACGAGTCGACTTGGTGGCAGCTCAGCGTTCAGGGGCTAGCATAGGGCGGTCGGCTTGGAAATTCCAGTGGCGTCGAGGATTCTCCTAAACGGCACAGCGGGCAGGTCATCACGCGAGTTCGCGGCGGAGTTGCTGGACGACGCGTTCGCTCAACCCCGCTTCGCGAAGGTCCTCTTCACTGGCTTGAGCCACATTCGCCAGGCTTCCGAATCGCTTGAGCAGCTTGGTGCGGGTGATCGAGCCAACGCCGATTACCTGATCGAGTTGCGAGGTCACGAGCGTTTTACCACGAAGTTTGCGATGGTATGTGACGGCGAAGCGGTGCGCCTCATCGCGGATCCGTTGTAGGAGATGAGTGGCCGGCGAGTGTGCACGCAGCACGATTGGATTCTTCCGCCCGGGGAGATACACCCGTTCGTCTTTCTCCCCTTTCGCCTTGGCCAATCCGATTATGGCAAGGTCGGACTGTCCGACCTCTTTCAGCGCGGTTCTTGCCGAGGCCAATTGGCCCAACCCTCCGTCGATCACGATCAGATCGGGGCGAGCGAGATTCTCCATCCCGCCGTATCGTCGAGTGACGACCTCCTGCATGCTCGCAAAGTCGTTGGCGCCCTGAACGGTGGCGATCTTGAACCGGCGGTAGTCGGACTTTTTCATGCGACCGTCTTCCCAGACCACCATAGATGCCACCGACTGGTTGCCCATCGTATTGGACACATCAAACCCTTCAATGCGCTTCGGCGCTGTCTCAAGCCGCAGGACACGCTGCAATTCATCTCCGGCCTGCCGGTCAAGCTCCTGATTGCGCAGGTGCTCGGCCAGCGCGGCTGCCGCATTCTCTTCCGCCAATAGCACGAGTTGATGCTTCGTGCCGCGCTCCGGTGCCAGGACCCGGACGGTTTCACCGCGTTTCTCGGACAGCCAGCGAGCCAAGAGGTCGGCATCCGGAATGTCCACCGGGATTAGCAATTCCCGGGGAGGTTGTCCTTCCTTGTTGTAGAACTGTTCAATGGACGAGCGAAC
>DASTJX010000237.1:0-5772 GCA_035716265.1 Nitrospira sp. | reverse complement strand
GGAATACCGTAGAGCCGTCGGTAGGTGATCGCTCGGGCACCGAACCAGGACGAGAAAACGGCATTGATGGCCATGCGCAGCTGCTCGAGCGGTTCATCGGGAAAATCTTTCTTGGTCTCTTCCTTGACCAACGCCTTGAAGCTGGCAACCAACTCGCGCAGATGTCGGGCGTCGAGATGGGTTTCATGCGCCACTCCCACTTCGGTTTTCTTGTGTTTCAGAATGGCCTCGAAGTGTTCACGGGGTACGCCCATCACGATGCTACCGAACATGGACACGAACCGGCGGTAGCTATCCTGCGCGAACCGATCGTTCCTGGTCTTGGCGGCCAAGCCTTCGACCGTCTTCATCGTCAGTCCGACGTTCAAGACGGTATCCATCATGCCAGGCATCGACGCACGGGCCCCCGACCGCACTGAGACCAAAAGCGGCCGTTCCGGATCGCCAAAACTCATGCCCATTGATCGCTCCACACGCTTGAGCGCTTGCAGGGACGCTTCCCACATGCCGGGAGGATATTTCTTGCCGAGCTTGTAATATTCGACGCAGGCTTCCGTTGAAATGGTGAACCCGGGAGGAACCGAAATGCCCAGGTTGGTCATCTCAGCCAATCCGGCGCCTTTGCCCCCGAGCAACTCCTTCATATTGGAGGTGCCATCAGCCTTTCCGTCCCCGAAGTAGTACACGTATTTCTTAGCCACAATCCCTCTCCTTCCTTCACCCGTCAGTGAAGGCCCGACGAACCGCGAGAATCCGCCGGCCCAATCTGAAGCCGATAGCGGCTCACGAGAAATCGTCTCGCCCACATGCCGAACAACAACACCGCAACGACGAACAGGGCTAATCCCAGCAAACGAAAGTCCGGCCTGACACCTCGATCCACGTAATAGTGGCCGTCAGGCCCTCGCCGGACAGCGAGGTCCTTGGCCAGCTGATGCGGCTTCCCCGATGGATCAGCCAACTTGATCCACTCGGAACACAGCCGCACCGGATCCGCCGCCCCGGAGACACGCTCCCAACTCAACCGGAGGCAAACATCCTCTTTTGCATCGAACAGATCGGGCGTCTTCACCAATTCGTCGAGGTTGACACCGCTCACCCAGACTCCGAACAAGAGCAGGACATTGCAGAAGACGATCAGCCCGGCCGTGACCACGCTGACAAACCGCCGGATCTTCGCCGCACGCTTCTCTTCAAGGTCGTACTCAGATGAAGCGATCATCCTCACCCTTCATCTTCCCGGGAGGACCGGCCGGTCTCCACCTGAGCCGGTGGACGGCCGCGGCTTCACTCGGGGCTCCGGTAAGCGAAGCAGACCACCGGGCCTTGCGTTCTGCTAGCCTCCTTGTACCATAATCCGCGAAAAATCCGCGAACGACGCAAAACAGTCGTTGACGTCTTTCAGGAGCGATAACCGGTTGCTTCTCAGTGCCGCATCTTCCACATTCACCATCACGCCGTCAAAAAACGCATCGATCGCCGGCTTGAGCCGGACGAGAGCGTCCAGAGCCCTGTCATAGGCACCCGCCGCCATGTGCTGTTCGAAGTCCTCCTGACAGGCACGGATTTGCCGATGCAATTCATGTTCACCCGCTTCCTGGAACATTCGAGGATCGACAGGCTTATGATCCCACTGTTCTTTCTCGATAATCCGAGAGGCGCGCTTAAAACCGGCGATGAGCGGGTCGAAATCCGGCTTGGCCGTCACCTCTTGCAGGGCTTTCAGCTTGAACAGGAGATCGACCAGATCAACCGCCCCGGTGAAAGCCGGCCGCAAGACGGCATCCATCACGTCGTCGCGGAACTCGTGCACTGTACGCCCGTAATGCCGCACGCGCTCGAATACAAAATCGATGACGCGCCGAGGTCCGTGCTGTTCGGAATCGGGAGCGCCCTTGATGCCACTGTCAACAATGAGCGTCCGGGCGTGATCGATGTATTTCCCAAGGTCGAGGCGAAGCTCCTTTTCCAGAATAATACGCACGATCGCGGTTGCCTGACGCCTGAGGGCAAAAGGATCCTCCGACCCGGTCGGAACCATGCCGACATGAAAAAATGCTACGACCGTGTCCAATCGATCGGCAAGCGACAAGACCAGTCCGGGGAGAGATTGCGGCAATTCCCCTTCAAGCGCCTTCGGCAGGTACTGCTCGCGAATCGCCTGATTCACAGGCTCCGGCTCTCCATCATGCTTGGCGTACTCGCCACCCATGATTCCTTGCAGCTCGGGGAATTCGCCTACAATGCCGGTGAGAAGATCCGCTTTACTGAGATGAGCCGCTCTCCGGCATGCATTCACAAAGCCTTGGCTTTCCGAGCCGCGATCGACGCCTGAGGCGAGCTGGGACACCAGTTGGACCAGGCGCTCCGCTTTCTGTCCCATCGTGCCCAGCTTTTGATGGAACGTGACGCCGCTGAGCTTTTTCACCCTGTCTTCCAACCGTGTTCTGCGATCCTCGTCGAAAAAAAACTTGGCATCGGCCAACCGGGCAGCGAGCACACGCTCGTTTCCTGCTTGGATCAGTGACATATCTTTGGGCTGATTGTTCGCCACCGTGATAAAATGCGGCGCGAGCTTTCCAGTTGCGTTGTCCCGCACCGAAAAGAATCCTTGATGCTCTTTCATAGAGGTCATCAAAATTTCCTCCGGCAGGCTGAGATATTCCGGTTTAAACCTGCCAAGCAGGGCGCACGGCCATTCGGTCGTAAAGACGGCCTGATCCATCAGCGATTCGTCGGCGTTGAGCTCGACTGCGGCTTTGGAGCAGATCTGCCGGAGCTGCTGCTCAATGACTTGTCTCCGGCGCGCCGGATCGACGAGCACACCAGCCCGTTCAAGAACGGTGCGATAGGACTCGTAGCTTCGAACGACAAGCGGCTTGCGCGGCCCCATCACCCGGTGCCCATACGTCCGGTCACCCGCTCGTATCCCTACCGCTTCAATCGGCAAGAGGGCCCCGTTTAGCTGAGCGATGAGCCAACGCACTGGCCTGGCAAACCTGACCGCAGTTTCATTCCATTTCATAGCTTTAGGAAATGAGAGCTTACCCAGCAGTTGAGGAAGGAGTTCTAACAGTACCCCTTGCGCCGGTCGCCCCCCCTCCTCCTTCACCGCGAACAGGTACTCTCCTTTGGGAGTTCGCCGTACTTCGAGACGCTCGACAGACAGGCCTTGCCCGGCGGCGAATCCGATTGCGGCTTTCGTGGGTTGCCCTTGCGAATCAAAGCCCACAACTTTTGAAGGACCCATCACTTCTTTCTTGGCAGACGCCTGACGAAGCGCAAGCCCGTTGATGACGAGGGTCAATCTCCGAGGAGTGCCATATACATTGACCGATCCGATCGCCAGCCTGGCTTCTTCGAGAAGACGGCCGGCGGCCTCTTTCAGTGCCGACATCGCGGGAGCAATCACTTGGTAAGGAAGTTCCTCGACGCCGATTTCGAACAAAAGCTCGGCGCCGGTGGCAGAAGACACCTTCGACCGACCCGTTGGCGCTTTCCCGCGCGTCATCGTCGGGTGCTCCGGGGCACCCCGGCTGTCGGCCGCGTCCCCGCATGAGCCGGCTGATGGTGTTTGATGAGCGGATGGCCCATTGAAGCCCGCTCCTCAATGTACCGTTCGGCACATTGCCGGGCCAGCGCCCTGACGCGTGCGATATAGCCCGTGCGCTCGGCGACACTGATTGCTCCCCTGGCATCCAACAGATTGAAGGCGTGGGAAGATTTAATGCAGTAGTCATAAGCCGGAAGCGTCAACCGCTGATCGCTCTGTGTGAGCAACCGTCTACATTCGGCTTCGTATGATTGGAAGGCATTCATTAACATCGCGACATCGCCTTGCTCAAAGTTATAGCGAGAGAACTGCACTTCGGTCTCGTGGTGAATGTCCCCATAGCTGATGCCATCCGTCCAAGCGAGATCGAAGACATTGTTGACCTGCTGGAGGTACATCGCGATGCGCTCGGTGCCGTAGGTGATTTCTCCGGTAATCGGACTGAGCTCGATTCCGCCTATCTCCTGGAAATACGTGAATTGCGTGATTTCCATTCCATCCAAACGCACTTCCCAACCCAATCCCCAAGCCCCGAGCGTCGGGGATTCCCAGTCGTCCTGGATAAAGCGAATGTCATGCTTTTTGGGATCAATGCCCAACCGGGCCAGGCTATCGAGATACAACTCTTGAATGTTGTCCGGAGAAGGTTTGAGCACGACCTGATACTGATAGTAGTGCTGCATGCGGTTTGGATTTTCGCCGTAGCGGCCGTCCGTAGGGCGACGACAAGGCTGGGGATAGGCCGCGCGCCAAGGCTCAGGGCCGAGCGACCGCAAAAACGTGGCCGGATGAAAGGTGCCGGCCCCCATCTCCAGGTCATAGGGCTGATGGATTACGCACCCATAGTCGGCCCAAAACCTGTTGAGTGTGAGGATAAGTTCCTGGAAGGTCACGAAGCAGTCCAACCGTCAATCAGAGACGTCTAGGAGTGCAGAAAAATGAAGCTCGAAGCTAACAGGAACCACGGGATACTGTCAACAAACGTCAGCAGATCAAGGAGTTGCAGCACCGCCACGGCGATGGTCTCCCGTCTGGCCTGCCAGCCTTGACGCATGATGGAAGCGTCATCTATTGTGCCAATCTTGATTGATTTACTTGGATTCCAGTGAAGCTGTCAAAAAAAAGTGAGTACGCCCTGCGCGCGCTCCTCGAGCTCACGCTCGTTCATGGCAAGGCGACGTTACAGCGTCACGAGATTGCTGCACGGCAACACATTCCGGTGGAATTTCTCGAGCAAATTCTCCTCGCCTTAAAGCGGGCCGGCCTTCTATCAAGCCGGCGCGGGATGCGGGGCGGGTACGGATTGATTAAATCACCGGAGGAGGTCACGCTCGGCCAGGTTATTCGTGTGCTTGATGGACCGCTCGCGCCGATCGGTTGCGTGAGCAAGACGGCCTATCAAAAATGCCGTGACTGTCCTTATACCGACAACCCTCGCTGCCCTGTTCAGCAGGTCATGGGGGCTGTAAGGGATGCGATCGCCGACATTTTGGATCACTACACACTCGCAGATTTCGCGGCCGGGTCCCCGCCGGGATGATCAATGAGAGGTTCTCTCGCTCTGCTTCCGTGCATCTGCTTTTCCCCAATTCTGCTCGCGACGGCCATTGGTGGTGTATCTAATTATGTGTGATCGGCCAGTTTGGGCTGGATCCCTCTGCGACGAATCTTTACTGCGCCTCCTCCGCCCTTTTACTCGATTTCTTCACGTTCTTTACCCGCCTTGAGGACTGCGGTGTTCCCTTTTGGCATGTCTCGAAGGGCCCTACCTGCACCGTCAGCCAACGTCTGACCAGCTCGGGGCACGAAAACTTCATAAGTATTTGATTCCAGGCGAGAGCAGTACAAGGTCATTAAGGCATACGTATTGCTACGACCGCCACGAGAAGTTTCGGCCTGCTGGTTCTTCACTCACACCCAGTCCAGTCCGAATTTTTATCAACCTGAAACGTTCATAAAGGATTCGACCAACATGGCAATGACCGCGCTACCTTTGCGAGTTCGGCAGACTCACTGTGGGCACATACCTCCGTTCTCGATGCTGAGGATGGCCATCCTCGGCCTTCTGCTTGTGACCGGTTTGATCATGACCGGTTGCGGATCGGGAGACGAAGGGGGGCCTGCAGCCTCCGCTACCTTGTCATGGGATCCGGTTGATGATGTGCAGGGTGGACAGGTCCATCTGGGTCTTCTCGAACAGGCAGGAATACATGCGGTGG
>DASTJX010000236.1:0-17602 GCA_035716265.1 Nitrospira sp. | reverse complement strand
GATCGTAAAAAAATTCCCGAGCGACTTGGACATTTTATTCTGGTTGATCTGCACGAAGCCATTGTGAACCCAGTAATGGGCGAATTCCTTTCCCGTGGCGCCGCAGGACTGCGCAATTTCATTCTCATGATGCGGAAAGATTAAATCCATTCCGCCGCCATGAATATCGAAGGTCTCACCCAAATGTTTCATCGACATCGCTGAGCACTCAATGTGCCATCCGGGTCGCCCTGGTCCCCACGGACTGTCCCATGAGGGTTCACCGGGCTTACTGCTTTTCCAGAGAGCGAAGTCCATCGGGTGCCGTTTTCTCTCGTCGACATCGACTCGTGCTCCCGCCTGCATATCGCCGAGTTTTCTTTTCGAGAGGCGCCCATATCCAGCGTATTTCGCAACTTCAAAATACACATCTCCGTCGACGCGATAGGCCAGGCCCTTCTCCACCAATGCTTCGGTCAAGCGGATAATGTCGAGGATGTGTTCGGTGGCTTTCGGTTCGACCGAAGCGGGGCGAATGCCCAGTTTGCCCATGTCCTCGTAATAGGCCTGAATATACTCGGCTGTGATTGCGTCAGAAGGCACACCATGCTCGTTGGCTCGCTTGATGATTTTGTCATCCACATCCGTGAAATTCTTGACGAAGGTGACCTCGTAGCCGCTGTATTCCAGGTAGCGCCGGAGCATGTCGAAAACCAGCGCGCTTCGCGCGTGCCCGATGTGGCAATAGTCGTACACCGTTACGCCGCAGACATACATCCGCACGCGTTTCGGATCGATCGGTCGAAACTCCTCGTGCCTCATCGTCAGTGTGTTGAACAGTGTCAGCATGGCATTCTACGAGCCCGGAGTGGCTGCACGCCGGGGCCAATGCGACCAAAGAAAATACCCGGCGGCCAGCGCCAGCAAGAGACCGATAACGATGTCGAACTGGTGAAAGTACTCATGCAGTTGTTCCCACCGTTCCCCCATTTTCACTCCGACATAGGCAAGGGCATAACACCAAGGAATCGAGCCGATGAACGTGAAGATCACAAAACGGGGAAAGTTCATGCGGGCGATGCCGGCGGGCAGTGAAATGAACGTACGCACCACCGGCAGCATACGGCTGAAGAACACGGCCACTTCTCCGTATTTTACGAACCAGCGGTCAGCCGTGTCCAAATCACGATGCGAGAGGAGCATATACGGCCCGTAGCGTTCGACAAACGGCCGCCCGCCCCACACCCCTGCATAATAGGCCAGGATCGATCCCACTACATTTCCGACGGCGCCGGCGAGGGTGACACCCCACATGGTGAACTGGCCTGTTGTGACGAGGTACCCGGAGAACGGCATGATGATCTCGCTCGGGAGTGGAATACAGGCGCTTTCGATGGCCATCGTCACCAGAATGCCGGTGTAGCCCCAGGCAGAAATGGTGCGAATCACAAATCGGCTCAGGATCGTGATGATCGCTTCGATAATTCCCATGCCTTACCGTTTCGCCGTTCGAACGCGGCCCTTCAAGGACAGGCGTCGGCGTCTCTGTCCCTGGATGACCGGTCCCCAACTTCTCAACTGGTCGAGAACCTCATAGTGGGTGCTATCGAGGTGGAGCGGCGTGAGCGAAACGGCGCCTTCCTCAATTGCTTCGTGGTCGGCATCTTTGCTTCGACTCCATGAGACGCGCGTTCCGGCTATCCAATAGTAGGTCTTGCCGTGAGGATCGACCTTCTGGATAATGGGATTTTCGAATCGCCGACGGCTCAAACACGTCACCCGGACGCCGGTGATCGATCCCACGACGCGATCCGGTACATTCAAGTTGATGAGAGTTTCTTCCGGTAAGCCGCGCTGTAAAATCAAGCGCGCGACGCGTCGCGCATAGTACGCACCCGTAACGAAATGAAAGTGCTCGCGCCCTTCTTGTGAGACTGCCATTGATGGCACCCCGAGGATCGTCCCTTCCACGGCGGCCGATACCGTCCCTGAGTACAAGACATCGTCACCGAGGTTCACCCCCTTGTTGATGCCGGAGACCAGGAGGCGAGGCCGCCTCGGCAGGATGTTCAAAAGAGCCAGGTTGACGCAATCCACGGGCGTCCCGTTGATGGCATACACGCGTTTGGCCATTTCATGAACACGGAGCGGTTTGTGCAATGTCACGGCATGGGCGACAGCCGTACGTTCGCGGTCGGGAGCGACGACCCACACTTCTCCCAGCCGGCCTAAGGCTTTCGCGAGGATTGTCAGACCTACGGAATGTATTCCGTCGTCGTTTGTGACCAGAATCAACGGTGAACGGAGCTCAGACATAAAAAAAGCTGCGCGGAGGCAGCTTCCTGGCTTCAGATGATTGCCCACGGGCCCCAGTGACTCAATGCACTCTTTTAGAAGGCCACTTCAACCTCAAAACATTTGGTCGGGGCGAGCCGATTTGAACGGCCGACCACTCGCACCCCAAGCGAGTACGCTACCGGGCTGCGCCACGCCCCGACTGGATTTCTGTTTCGCCGACGGACACATTCTCGCCTTGAAGCCTGCCGGATTGCAACCTCTCGTCCTCAACCGGCCCTGTTTAACGAAGAGGGACAAAGAACTCGTCCGGCGTCATCATGAATGCGCCTCAAGGATTTTCAGGATGGCCTGAAGATTTCCCCGAAGTTTTTGGGCTAATTCTTTCGGTTTCACCCGCTGGGCCGTGACACGACCACGACGTGCCCAGTATCGTTTCACGCCTTCCAACGTATAACCTTCCTCGTAGAGCATCCGTTTGATTTCCAGGACCGTCTCGACATCACGCCGCACATAGAGTCTCTGATTCCCACGACTTTTCTTGGGCTTGAGAAACGGAAATTGTGATTCCCAGAACCGCAGCACGTAGGCCGGGAGTTTCGTCACCTGGCTGACTTCGCCGATTTTATAAAAAACCTTGCTGCCGAGCCTGGGCTCATTCCCCATGGACCGGTCCTCGTGGCAGGGTGGCTTTGGGTGTGATGCTGTTACGAGTTGACGTACTTCTTGAATACTTGACTGGGACGGAAGGTCACGACACGGCGAGGTGTGATGCCGATCTCTTCACCGGTTCGTGGGTTCCGGCCTTTCCTGGCACCTTTGCTTCTGACGACAAAGTTGCCGAAGCCTGCAATCTTGACGGAATCTCCCTTTTGTAACACGGCCTTCAGCATGTTGAGCACGAGTTCGACGATATCCGCAGCTTCGTTTTTTGAAATGCCCACTTGCTTGTAGATTTCGTTTGCGATATCAGCCTTTCTCATGCCCCCTCCCCCCTTGCGGCCAACGTGCCTCCAGTCGCCGAGAGCTTCTGCCCCTGAGGCAGGGGACAGTTTTACCATAAGTTACGTGAGGTTAGATAGGCTGTCAAGGACTTATTCTTGGGGGAGATTCAGCGGCTGACGTTCTGATGCCAAAAGTTTGTATTCGATGCTGTCTGCGAGAGCCTGCCAGCTGGCCTCCATAATATTCTCGGACACGCCAACGGTCCCCCACTTGTCCTTGTGGTCGCCGGATTCGATCAGAACCCTGACTTTTGAACCGGTTCCGCGATTGGCCGAAAGGACCCGGACTTTGTAATCAATCAATCTGACCTCTCGGAGTTGGGGATAAAACTTCTCCAAAGCCTTTCGAAGCGCGTGGTCCAAGGCATTAACGGGGCCCGCGCCGGCCGCCGCAGCGTGCTCAGTCACATCTCCGACTTTCACCATCACGGTGGCTTCTGAACCTGAGTGCCCAAGATCTTGTTTTTTCTCAACAATGACCCTAAACCCGAGCAACTGGAAGGACGGCTTGTGCGCTCCCATAGCTTTGCGCATCAGCAGTTCAAAAGACCCTTCGGCTCCCTCAAACTGATACCCTTCATTTTCCCGTTCTTTGAGCGTGGCCATGAGTTCCTGGGCCTTCGAATCGTGCTTGTCGAGCTTGATCCCGTACGCCTCAACTTTTTCCAGCAGTCCGCTGCGACCCGCATGGTCTGACACCAGCACGCGCTGCCGATTGCCCACGAGAGAAGGGACCACGTGTTCATACGTGGCCGGATTTTTGAGCACCGCATGGATATGGACACCGCCCTTGTGCGCAAAGGCCGAATCACCGACGTACGGTTGATGCTTGTTAGGCATCAAGTTGGCGATTTCCGTCACGAAGCCGGATACATCCTTCAAGTGGTGCAACCGATCGCCCAACGCAGGCCGCTTCATCTTTAGTTCAAGATTGGGAATGATCGAGCACAAATTCGCATTGCCGCATCGTTCGCCGATCCCGTTGATCGTGCCCTGAACTTGTACGACTCCGCTCTCGAGCGCGACCAGGGAATTCGCCACAGCCATGTCGCAGTCGTTGTGCGCATGAATGCCCAACGGAACCCGGCACTCGGCCTGCACCACACGACAAATGTCCTTGATTTCCCAGGGCATCGTGCCGCCGTTCGTATCGCACAGAATCACGCGCTCGGCACCGGCCGCCACCGCCCGTCTTATGGTCTCCAGGGCATAGTCCGGATTCGTCTTGTACCCGTCAAAGAAGTGCTCAGCGTCGTAAAACACCCGCCGGTGCTTTGACCGCAAATACGCAATGGAATCGCTGATGATCTCGAGATTGGCGGCCAGCGCGATGCCGAGGGCATCGGTCACATGCAACGACCAACTCTTTCCAAACAGCGTGATGACTGTAGTTTCGGCGCCGAGGAGCGACTGAATGTTGGCGTCTTTCTGGACAGGATTACTGGCCTTTCTCGTGGAGCCGAAGGCCACGACAGTCGCCTGCTTGAGCGGCGTTTCTTTGATCATCCGGAAAAACTCAATGTCTTTCGGGTTGGCGCCGGGCCAACCGCCCTCGATGAAGTGGACGCCGAGGTCGTCCAACCGCTGAGCGACCATCACTTTGTCGTCGGCGGAAAACGTGACGTCCTCAGCCTGAGCTCCGTCGCGCAGCGTGGTATCGTAGATCTCCAATGGCGCGGAGACCGCCTTTGTGGCTGGATTGCTCCGGATCGGGGATTTTCGAATGGAATTCGGCACGTGTTTGGCCATGGCGAAGAGGGTACCAGGAGCGGGCCGGGCCTGTCGAGGGTCTGCGGAGCGCTATTTGCCGACGGGAGTCTGGTCCAGTCCGAATGCGGCGTGGAGCGCACGCATGGCCAACTCCATGTACTTCTCGTCGATCACGCAGGAGATTTTAATCTCGGACGTGCTGATCATCATGATGTTGACCCCTTCATGAGACAGGACATCGAACATTTTGGCAGCCACACCTGAATGCGAGCGCATGCCCACGCCGATCAGTGAAACCTTGGCAATGGCTTCGGTGACGGAAACCGACTTGGCGTCGATGTCTTTCGCCGTCTCCTGGATAATCGGCATGGCCTTCTTGACGTCGACGCGAGGAATCGTGAACGAGAAGTCGGTCAGGGATTCGTGACTGACGTTCTGGATGATCATGTCGACTAAAATATTCGCCTTGGCGACCGGACCCAACAGGCGCGCGGCGATGCCTGGCCTATCCGGCACGCCGACCAGCGTAATTTTCGCCTGGTTGCGGTCGCCGGTGATGCCGGAGACCGCGACGGCCTCCATATCGACGTCTTCGCGTTTCACAAGCGTCCCCTTTCCTTCCTTGAAGCTGGAGTTGACCTCAAGCGGTACGTTGTATTTGGCCGCAAACTCGACTGAACGGCTTTGTAGGACTTTCGCGCCGAGACTGGCCATCTCCAACATTTCTTCATAGGCAATCCTGTCGATTCGTCTCGCCTTGGGAACGATATTGGGGTCAGCCGTATAGACGCCGTCCACATCCGTAAAGATGACGCATCGATCAGCCTTAAGCGCTCCGGCAAGAGCGACCGCCGTCAGGTCCGACCCGCCGCGGCCCAAGGTCGTAACGTCGGAGTGCTCATTGATTCCTTGAAAACCTGCCACCACTGGAATGACTCCACGCGCCAGCGCCTCGTGAATCCGCTCGGCAGCCACCCTGGTGATCCGCGCCCTTGTATGGGCACTGTCAGTCATGATGCCGACCTGGCGTCCCGTGAACGAACGCGCGTCCATCCCGCGTCCGCGCAATTCCATCGCCAGCAGCGCGATCGTCACGCGCTCGCCCGTTGAGAGCAGCATGTCGAGTTCACGTTCATCCGGGAGCGCCGCCACGTCGTGGGCGAGTTTCATCAACCGATCGGTCTCTCCGCTCATGGCCGAGAGCACCACGATGACCTTGTTGCCGTCCTTCACCGCCTGCTCGACACGATCCGCGACGCGATGGATGCGCTCGATGGACCCGACAGAGGTTCCTCCATACTTCTGAACGATCAGCGCCACGTCACGAGCCTTTAGCGAAGAGCCGCACAACGAACTTTGTCGCATCACGAGGAGCGGCCGCCATCGCCTTCGCATCCATCTCGGTAAACCGTCGGCCGGAACCGGCAGGTTTTATCGTACGATCCTGATAGGCATACGGCCAATGCGCTTGAGCCATGTTGCCCTGATGCACACTGCCCGGGTCACTCACAGTGACCAACCGATAGGGACCCAGAGCCGCCATACCCGCCATGAAAGGGCCGACAAATTCGGCGTCAACCTCCTCAATCGCCCGTACCTTGGCTTTGACGTCCGGATCATAAACGACCTGGTCAGGCAACTCGATATGCACATACGCGAAGTCCTTAGACTTCAACTCGTCAAGCGCCGCCGACGCATGGGTCCGAAGGTCCGTCACGCGACCAGGATCGACCACCTCAAGCCCGGAGAGCAGACCAAGCCCGCGGTGGACGTCGCCGGAAGAAACGACCACTCCGGACACCCCGAAACGTTCGAACAGACTGGGCCTCGGGATCGCTCGCCCTTCCCCCCACAGCCAGAGACAATTCGCCGGTTTATGGCCCGCCTCCCGTCGTTCATCGTTCACCGGGTGATCCCGCAAAATCATCAACGAGGCCTCCATCAGCTTCCGCAACATGTCGGCTCCATCGCCTGCTGGCAGAGAGTCCCCGATCGGACGGCCCACCAATGATTGCGGATCCACGCAGACGGCACGAGGCTTCCCATTGACCCACACCATCACGTGTCGATGCCCTGCTCCGGGGAAAAATTGGATCATCTCTGAGCCAAGCTGCTCATTGACGGCGTCGATCAGCTCACGGGCCTCCTCGCTCGTAATCAGCCCTGCCGTCGCATCGTCCATGACGACGTGAGGACCAAGCTTCTTGACATCCCACGTGCCGGCCTTGGCGACCGATGGACCGTCCGATTTCAAGGTCACCATGGTGCAGCGGTAGACCACGTCGTGCTCGCCTACGGATACACCCAAACTAGCCGCTTCCAATGGTCCCGGCCCCTGGTAATATTTTTTTGGCTCATACCCGAGGATGGAAGTCCCGGTCAGCCCGCTACCATGACGGCCATTGTCCAGAGCGACCGTGAGGAGACCCAGTTCGCTCTGCTCGGCCAATCGATCAAGGTGGGGAGTGGAGGCGGCTTGAAGTGGAGTCTTGCCCGCTAGTTCCTGCCTGGGATGGTCGGACATTCCCTCGGCATGCAGAATCACATATTTCATCGACAACACACTCGCATCTTGCCTTACACCTTCAGAAGTCGAGCCACTTCCTCCGTTGTTGCACTGACGGTTTGCGGTTTGACCGATACGCCGATGGCCGTGTCGGCATCTTTCAAGCCATGCCCCGTGAGCGTGCATACGACCGTTTCGCCCTCGCGCAGCTGACCTTGACGGCTCAGTTTCATGACGCCGGCGACAGAGGCCGCTGAAGCGGGTTCGCAAAACACGCCTTCCGTCCCGGCTACGGCAGCATAGGCTTGAAGGATTTCTTCGTCGGTCACGGAATCGATTGCTCCTGATGACTCCTTCACTGCGTCGACCGCCGCCTGCCAACTGGCCGGGTTGCCGATACGGATTGCGGTCGCCACGGTCTGAGGATTGTCAACGACCCGACCGAGCACGATGGGTGCCGCCCCTGCTGCCTGAAAGCCGATCATGCGCGGTAAACCCCGGCTTTGATTGGCTGAACGATATTCCTTGTAGCCTTTCCAATAGGCGGTGATATTGCCGGCATTTCCGACCGGAAGGACATGGACCGCCGGGGCATGGCCCAATTGATCACACACCTCCATGGCTGCGGTTTTTTGTCCCTCGATACGAAATGGATTGAGAGAATTGACCAGCTCAATGTGATGTGCGGCAGAGAGGGTTTTCACGATCGAGAGCGCCTGATCGAAGTTTCCGTCGACTTGGATGACGGTCGCCTGGTGCATCATGGCTTGCGAGAGTTTTCCCATGGCGATTTTCCCGGCAGGGATCAGCACATAGACCTCCAAGCCGGCCCGGGCGCCATAAGCCGCCGCCGATGCGGACGTATTGCCGGTGGAGGCACAGATGACGGCGCGGGCGCCATTCTCAACGGCCTTTGAGATCGCCAGCGTCATGCCGCGGTCCTTGAACGATCCGGTCGGATTCGCTCCCTCAAACTTCAAATACAGGTCGATCCCTGGGGCGATCTTCTTCGCAAGCCTGGTCGCCTGAATCAACGGCGTATTGCCTTCATCAAGCGTGATGATGGGAGTCTGATCGTTGACCGGAAGGAATTTCCGGTATTCTGCAATGATGCCGCGCCAGCGAGTCATGCTTTATTCGTCCTTGCCCTCGATGCGGATGAGCATGGCGGGCTCAGACATGAACGACAGGCGATTAATCTGACTCAGCGCGGTCTGAACGTCACGCTCTGTCGCCGTATGAGTCTTGATGACAATCGGAACCGTCTGTCCCTCCCGGCGCCCCTTCTGTAACATAGAGGCGATGCTGATGCCATACCGTCCCAGTTCGCCCGCGATTTGTGCCAACACGCCCGGACGATCGGTGACCATGAAACGTAAGTAGTAGAGCGAGCGTATTTCCTCCATCCGCCGCATACGAAGGGGCCGCCGCTCGTCCGGTTGAAAGGAAGCCGCTGGCACACGCCCTGCCGCGCCCTTGAGGAGATTGCGGGCGCCCGCGATGATATCGCTCACCACTGCGCTGCCTGCCGCCAGATCACCCGCTCCCCGTCCGCTCAACACGACATCGCCGACGGCATCGCCCACCAACTGAATGGCATTGTACACGCCGTCAATTCTGGCCAATGGTGACTCCTCGCCCAACATGGTGGGATGGACGCGCGCCTCGACTTCATCGCCAACCAGCTTCGCAATTCCCAACAGCTTGATCGTATAGCCAAATTCCCGCGCGTAGGCGATGTCGTACTTCGTGAGGTGGGTAATGCCTTCGGTGTATAGATCCTTGAAGTTGACCGGGGTGCCGAACCCCAGGTTAACCAAAATCGCGAGTTTGTGCGCGCTATCCGTCCCCGCCACATCGAACGCCGGATCTGCCTCCGCATATCCCGCCTTCTGCGCCTCCACCAGCGTTTCGGCAAACCCCTTCCCCTCATTCGTCATGCGGGAAAGAATATAATTCGACGTCCCGTTGATGATGCCATAGATGGATTGGATCGAGTTGGCGGCCAACCCTTCTTTGAGCGCATGAATGACGGGAATTCCGCCGCCGACGCTGGCTTCGAATCCGACGTCAATGCCTTTCCTGGAAGCGGCCGCAAAAATCTCTTCCCCGTGGAGCGCCAGGAGGGCCTTGTTTGCGGTCACCACGCTTTTCCCGGCGGCGATGGCATCAAGAATGAGGCGCTTGGCAAAATCGTATCCTCCCACCAATTCGACCACGATGTCGATGGCGGGATCGGTCAATATCTGCTTCGCGTCTTTCACCAAGACCCCGGCCGGCAGGGCCATGCCGCGATCACGGGTCGTGTCCAGATCCGCGATCCGAACCAGCTCGATCGGCACGCCCAGACGACGGCGAATGAGGGCTGCATTCTCCAGAAGGATTTTTGCCACGCCCGATCCAACGGTGCCAAAGCCGACGATGCCGACGCCCACCCGCGAGATCATGACTCTCCTCCTCCAAGCTTCAATGACTTCCTGATCCCGCGAACGGCTTGTCTTGTCCGGTGCTCATTTTCAACCAGCGCGAAGCGCACGTATTCGTCGCCGCCTTCTCCGAAGCCAATGCCGGGCGAGACCGCAACTTTGGCCTCTCGCAGCAGCAACTTGGAAAATTCGAGGGACCCCATGTGCCGGTACGGCAATGGAATTCTCGCCCACACAAACATGGTCGCGAGCGGCTTGTTCACGTTCCAACCGATGCGATTTAATCCTCCGACAAGAACATCACGGCGTTTCTGATAGCGTTGGACCGTTTCCTTCACACAGTCCTGCGGACCGTTCAGTGCAATGACGCTGGCGATCTGGAGCGGTTGGAAAATGCCATAGTCCAGATAACTCTTGATTTTCGCGAGCGCCCCGACGACCTCTCGATTGCCGACACAAAATCCGACCCGCCATCCCGGCATATTGTAGGCTTTCGACAGGGTATAAAATTCGACGCCCACGTCTTTGGCACCAGGCACTTGCAGAAAACTCGGCGCCCGATAGCCGTCGAACACAAGATCCGCATAAGCCAGGTCGTGAATGACAACGACGTGGTGTTCCTTGGCAAATGCGACGATCTTCTTGAAGAATTCGAGGTCCACGATGGCGGTAGTCGGATTATGTGGAAAATTGATGACGAGAATCCTCGGACGGGGGAAGGTCTGGCGATACACGCGTTGGAGGTCATCAAAGAAATCACTGTCCTGCCTCAACTCAATTCCGCGCACTTCCCCGCCGGCGATCACAAAGCTGTACATGTGGATCGGATAGGTCGGTGTCGGCGTCAGCACAACGTCCCCCGGACCGATCATCGCCAGCGATAAGTGGGCGAGACCTTCTTTGGATCCGATCGTCACGATCGCTTCGGTTTCCGGGTCGAGATCGACATCATAGTTGCGCTGGTACCAGGCAGCAATGGCGTGTCGCAGTTTTGTAATGCCGCGTGAGGCCGAATAGCGGTGGTTTTTGCCTTTTCTCGCAGCCTCGATCATTTTCTCTACGATATGAGTCGGGGTGGGTTGATCGGGATTGCCCATTCCAAAGTCGATGATGTCCTCTCCCCGATGCCGAGCTTCCAGCTTCAGGCTTTGCACCTGCGCGAACACGTAGGGCGGGAGCCGCTTGAGCCGGTAGAAATTATCTGATAATCCCATGGTTGCCTGCTGGCGAACGGCTCACCGGGAAGGAAAAACCGCTCTGAGGTTAAGATGGAGGCCTATTGTAATTGCGAGGAACTTGCTGAGTCAAATTATCTTGTGATTCTGTGGGGTTCCGCACAGAAGTCGAGCGAGGGTAAATCACAGAGACTTGCCTCGTTCGCCTTCACGCAGCCTTGCCCCTTCAGGCGGCTTTCTGTTACAACATCGCCATCCGCACCATCCATATTGTTCTGCCTGTGACGCTTCTCACCAGATGACTTCAGGAGGGTTGTGGCCCGACTTGGTGTCAACATTGATCACGTGGCCACCTTGCGTCAAGCGCGCGGGGGGCAAGATCCGGACCCGCTGACCGCAGCCGTGCTTGTGGAGTTAGCCGGCGCCGACGGTGTCGTCGTTCATTTGAGGGAAGATCGCCGTCATATTCAGGATCGTGATCTTCACCTGCTGCGGGAAATCATCAGGACAAAACTCGATTTGGAAATGGCTGCCGATGAAACAATTGCCAAGATTGCCCTGGCCTTGAAGCCGGACCTCGTGACTCTCGTCCCGGAAAAGCGTCAAGAGTTGACGACTGAAGGCGGACTGGACGTGCTGGCACATAAAGACCGTGTACAGCACATCATTACACTGATGCATGACGGTGGCATTCCCGTCAGTCTATTCATCGAGCCCGACCTCGGCCAAATCAAAGCAGCACACAAGGTCGCCGCTGATTTTGTAGAGCTGCATACGGGTCGATATGCCAATGCCAAGCGGTCGAAAGAAGCAGACGCTGAATTCGAAGCCATCACCCACGCCGCCAAACTCGCCTATAAGCTGGGGATTGGGGTCAACGCCGGCCATGGGCTGAATTATCAGAATGTCAAGCGCTTGGCCCACATCCCTGAGATCGTGGAATACAATATCGGCCACAGCATCATTGCTCGAGCCGTCCTCGTCGGCCTTGATCGGGCTGTGCGCGAGATGAAAGCCCTGCTCGGCTGACCCACAAGACGTGTTCTCCGGAAGGCCGCTGATCTCCTCAAATGATTGCTTGAGCCACCCCATGAAAATCGTCACCGGCATCCAGATGCAGGCCTTGGATCGCCGAACCATTTTGGAAGCACGCGTGCCGGGCCTCATCCTCATGGAGCGCGCGGGAACGGGAGTGGCTGATTTCATTCAAAGCCGGTTTGGACCGCTTCGCGGGAAGCACCTTACTGTCGTCTGCGGGAAAGGCAACAACGGCGGGGATGGCCTGGTTGCAGCTCGCCGGTTACGCCAGCATCACGCGGACGTGACGGTCCTGCTATTGTCAAAGGCGACAGACTTGAGTCGAGATGCCGCGGCGATGTTTCGACAGTGGCGGCGCATCGCCGGAGCTTCCACCACCAAATCCTTCCGGTCCTCGGAGCAGGTGGAATCGATCCTCAGGACAAGTGACGTCATTGTAGATGCGTTGCTTGGGACAGGCCTCTCCACTGCTGTGACCGGCGCCTACGGCGCAGTCATCCAGATGATGAACCGAGCGGGGAAACCCGTCATCGCCGTCGATATCCCGTCGGGTATTTCCGCGGAAACGGGGGCCGTCATGGGGCAGGCCGTTCGTGCGACGGCCACCGTGTCGTTCGGATTGCCGAAGTATGGCCTCTACCTGGGTGCGGGGATCGATCATGCCGGCGCAATTCACGTCGTCGATATCGGAATTCCAGCCGCATTTGTGGACGAGATCGATAGCCGGGCACTGCTCGTGACAAAAGAAATGGTCAGGGGGGCGCTTCCCGCGCGTCCTGCGTCGTCGCACAAGGGCACATTCGGCCATGCAGGTATCCTCGCGGGCTCAGTTGGGAAAACTGGCGCGGCAGTGCTCGCAGCAAGGGCGGCCCTCCGCGTTGGAACCGGCTTAGTGACCGTCGGCGTGCCGGCCAGTGTGAATGATGTTTTGGAGGCAAAACTCCTTGAAGCCATGACCCTGCCTCTTCCTGAGACAAAAGCCCATACCCTCAGTCGGGCCGGCGTCGATCGGATACTCGCCTTCATGCAAGCCCGTACGGCGATCGCCATTGGCCCGGGACTCTCGACCCATCCTGAGACCGTTGAGCTCGTCCAGTCCTTGATGAAACACCTCGACCGGCCCTCGGTCCTGGATGCCGACGCCTTGAATGCGCTGGCAAGTCGTGCGTCATTGCTGACCGCGTGCAAAATCCCACCGGTTCTCACTCCACATCCCGGTGAGATGGCCCGGTTGGAGCCGGACGCAACTTCACAGAGCGTGAATGCCGATCGCCTGGGCACCGCCGCACGTTTTGCCCGAGAACGCGGAGCGTTTCTGGTGTTGAAGGGCGCACGAACCGTGATCGCACGTCCGGACGGGCTTCTGGCGATCTGTCCAACAGGCAATCCCGGCATGGCCACCGCTGGAACGGGAGATGTGTTGACTGGCATGCTTGTCGGCCTTTTGGCTCAAGGTGTCCCGTCGTGGGAAGCGGCCTGCGCTGCAACCTATCTGCACGGCAAGGCAGGAGACCTTGCAGCCGAGCGATTGGGATCGGCCGGCATGATTGCCGGCGACTTGATTGAACACATTCCGTATGCCTTACGAGCCATCAGCGAATAGTCGACCGCGCGGAAGATCCGAGCGCGTATGGCAACTCGCCTTACCTTCACCGCGCCACACCGATCGCCTCGGACGCGCGATTGGTTCAGCGCTGCAGGGAGGCGAATCACTGGCGCTCTATGGACCATTGGGATCTGGGAAAACAGCGCTTGTTCGCGGAATTGCTGCCGGCCTCGGCGCCGCACCGAGTACCGTCACCAGCCCTACATTCGTGCTTCTCCACGAGTACCGTGGAAGATTGCCGCTCGCGCACGTTGATCTGTATCGACTCAGTTCCCGCAAGGAGGTGGAATCAATCGGACTCGATGATTATCTCTCCGGATCGACGGTCATCGTGATCGAATGGGCCGACAAGGCTCCTGGAATTCTTCCCCCCGACCGTCTTGAATTGCAGTTGCGCCATCGAACGGTTCAGAGTAGAAGTATCAAACTCATGGCTACCGGACCGCTGTCGACTGCCCTGCTGGCCCGCACGAGAACGAAGCATTCATCCAGACGTCCTCCCCGCGCCGGACGGCCCCGTTCGGCCACCACAAAAGGACTGTCCTCGCGATGATTCGCGTGATCCTCGTTGGAACGCTGTTCTTGTTGTGCCTGGCCTTTTTCCTTCAAAATCAGGAACAAGAAGTCACGCTCCGCTATTTCTTCGGATTGTTTGAGGCCTCCACGCCGATCTACAAACCCATTTTAGCGGGTTTCGGAATTGGACTGCTGGTTTCCCTCATCCTGCTGTTCCCTCCTTGGGTGAAAGGTCGCATTGAACTGCGTCGAAAAACCAAGGCGCTGCAGGAAGCCGAGGTGGACCTTGAACGACTTCGGCACTCGCTGGAGAAACTCACGGGTCGAGCTGCACCGCCCGTGCCCGGGGATTTGCAGCAACGGGAAGGCGTCGATGAGTGAGGAAGAAACGACCCCGCTGATGCGGCAGTACCGCGAGATCAAACGCGGCTATCCCGAAAGCATTCTGTTTTTCCGCGTCGGCGACTTTTATGAAATGTTCTACGAGGATGCTCAAGATGCTTCGAAACTCCTGTCCATCGCCCTGACGTCGCGAGACAAGTCCAGCGCCGATCCGGTTCCTCTCTGCGGCGTTCCCTACCACGCCGCCCAAAGCTACATTGCAAAATTGCTGAAGGCCGGGCGCACCGTCGCTCTCTGCGAGCAGGTGGAAGACCCCAAGGCGGCGAAAGGTCTCGTGCGTCGGGAAGTCGTGCGCCTCTACACCCCTGGAACTCTGGTGGATACCGAATTCCTGAATCCGGCCGAATCGAATTTCCTCGCCGCCGTTGCCCGGGTGCCACGGCGAACCTCCGCCGGAGCCACGCGTGTGGGCTTGGCCGCGCTGGATGTGACCACGGGGGACTTCTGGCTGATGGAGTGGGAGGGCGACGACCAACAGGTCGCCGATGAGCTGGCTCGCCTCCAACCGCGAGAATTGCTTCATTCGGAATCGGACACGGTCGAGACTCTGTCTATCTCGCAACTTCAAGGCACGCGACTCTGCGCCCGGGACCGAGCGTGGTTCGATCATGAAGAAGCCTCGCGAATGCTGCAAACCCATTTCGGCGTTCAGTCGCTCGACGGATTCGGGTGCCACGACACCACCGCGGGTCTGGGCGCAGCCGGTGCTGTCTGGCGCTACTTCCGAGAGACACAGCCCACTGCCTCTCTATCGCATGTTCGGCGCCTCCAGCGTCGTAAGAGCGGCGATGCCATGCATCTGGACGGCGCGACGATTCGCAATCTGGAGTTGGTTCGCTCCCTTGGAGAGGAGCCGGGCAGCGGTCGTCACACGACGCTGTTCTCCGTGCTGGACCGAACCGCTACGGCGATGGGAAGCAGGCTGCTTCGGGACTGGCTCTTGAGACCGCTGACCGACCGTCATGCGATTGACGCAAGGCTGGATGGAGTGGGCGAACTCAAGGACCGGATCAGCGAGCGTGTGGCCATCCGTGCGGCGCTAAGAACCGTACAGGACATAGCACGCTTGAGCACACGAGTAACGCTCGACGTTGCGGGGCCGCGAGAATTATTAGCCTTAAAACACTCCTTAGGCGCTCTTCCGGCCGTCCGTCAGCAGCTTGATCGCTGTCGATCCACCCTCATCGTCGAACGGCGCGAGCAATGGGACGACTGTCGAGATCTCTATGATCTCATCGAACAGGCCATTGATCCGGATGCTCCACTCTCGATACGGGACGGCGGCATGATCCGTTCGGGATATCACCCCGGCGTCGATGAACTGCGGAAAGCCCGTACGGAAGGCAAAGGCTGGATCGCTGCATTGGAGGTGAAGGAACGCGAGCGGACGGGCATCGACTCTCTGAAGATCCGCTATAACCACGTGTTCGGCTACTACATCGAGGTGACCAAGGCCAATCTTTCCAAAGTGCCATCCGATTTCATCCGCAAGCAGACATTGGTCAATGCAGAACGGTTCATGACAGCCGGCCTCAAGGAATTGGAGGAACGAGTGACCGGAGCCGAAGCGAAGCTGTCGGCGCTTGAGGAAGAAACGTTCGTTCAGGTGCGGCAACGGATCGCTCACGAGGGAGTTCGCCTGCAAGCCATAGCACAGTCCCTGGCACTCGTCGATGTCCTTGCCGGCCTCGCTGAGACTGCGGCTCTGCAGCGATACGTCCGGCCGGCGATCGACGAATCTGGAGTGCTCCGCATTAAAGATGGCCGTCATCCGGTAGTCGAACAACTCGCGATCGATCGGACGTTCGTCCCCAACGATACCGTCCTTGATCAAGACAGCAACCGTTTGGTCATCCTGACCGGACCAAACATGGCTGGAAAGAGCACCTATCTGCGGCAAGTCGCGCTCATTGTCCTGCTCGCGCAGATTGGCAGCTTCGTTCCGGCCGCGGAAGCGCATATCGGCCTTGCAGACAGGATTTTCACCAGAGTCGGTGCTTCCGACAATCTCGCCGCGGGCCAAAGCACGTTCATGGTGGAAATGCTGGAAACCGCGCAGATCCTGAACTGCGCCAGCCGGCGGAGCCTGATTCTTTTGGATGAAATAGGACGGGGGACGAGCACCTACGACGGCTTGAGCATCGCCTGGGCAGTCGCCGAGTACATCCATGCGCAGGAGCATCTGGGGGCACGAACGCTGTTTGCTACGCATTATCATGAAATGACGCAGCTCGAAACCTTACGCGATGGAATTCGCAATTACCGGGTAGCAGTGCAGGAACGTGATGGAGATGTCGTGTTCCTGCGGAAGATTGTGCCGGGCGGTGCAGACCGGAGCTACGGCATCCATGTGGCCAAACTAGCGGGACTACCGGAACCTGTCATCGCCCGCGCGCAAGAAGTGCTGGAACAGTTGGAACAGCCGGATCGCATGCATGAATCTCGTCGGGTTGCACTCGAGAGCCCGACTTGCCCTGCAACACTTCCCCAACCGCATCCGCTCATCGACGAAGTGAGGCAGATCGACCTGTTTTCCATGACCCCGCTCGATGCCCTTAACCGCTTGGCTGAACTTCAAAAGCGCGCAACCGATTCACTTGCCGAATAGCCACCGTCAGGCTGTTCAAAAAAGCCGCTCAGCAAGGCCGCAGCGAGCGAACGCTCGAGGCGTACTCTTTTTGTACGTTGAGAGACGCAGCTGGCGGCTCTTTTCAACGGCCTGAAGACAAAGAAAAAGGCGGCAGCCCTTTCGAGCCACCGCCTTCTCGACGTGTTTCAGATCCGACTTACTTACCGGTATTGTACTTGGCCGTCCAAGGAATCAGGCCGCCAAGCGGCTTCTTGTCCGGAGTCAATACGTCATACTGCATTGGAACCGCGCCTTCACCCTTGGGCGAGGTATTCAGCCCTTGCTTGGCCGCAGCGCAACCGGCATCGGCTTCATT
>DASTJX010000235.1:0-20520 GCA_035716265.1 Nitrospira sp. | reverse complement strand
GAACACCTGTTTTCGTCGGCCATCGAGGTCGCGAATGACCGATTGGAGTCTAGCGTATGCCGACTTTGTCGAGCTGATGATGATGGAATTCGTCGCCTTGTCGGCAAACACCTGGACGGGGGCTTCAAATTCGGTCAAGGGCCTGATCGGCGGCCTAATGCCTGGCGTCGTCTGTGAGACCGTCTGCGAGCGGGCGACCAAGTTCGTCAAGACCGCCGCTAAATCCGTGGCATTGGCGTGTTTCAGTTTGTAGACGAAGACACCGCGTTCCGGTGGAAGTTCCCCCATCTGCACAATCTGAGTGACAGGTCCTCGCGGCACAACAGCCAGCCGGCTGACTTCGAGGGCAGAAACGAAGAGGCTGTAAGCCTGATCCGGCGTCACCTTGGTCGGAGAAAACACGGTGATCTTCCCGCCCGCCTTCTTGACGGCATCGTCTAACACGAAATTTTTCCCCGTGAGCTCGCTGATGAACCGTACGAAAACGGAAAGTTCGACGTCGTTGAAATCCAACGCCACCCGAGAATTGCCGTTGGATTGTGCAGCAACAGACAGGGGGAGCAGCAGTCCGAACGTCACGCAGAGCACGCAGACCAGAAGACCTGCACCCCAAGGATGAGACGATATCTCTGGGAAGACTCGCATAAGGCGGGCCAGGCGGCCGCCGGACCGGAACTGTGTCATCCGCTCAGATCCTGTAGAGGAAGGAGGAAACGCATGGGCCAGACGGTAACACAAGGTACCGCAGGACACAACCAACCGTGGCTTTCATACTCTCCGCTCAAACCACCCAGGATCGGCCGCCCTTGCCCATTCTCGGTCCTGCTGTGCAAATTTGAAGTGGGTGATGCCCGTTTCAGTTGCCAGACCCGCCGTAACGTAGGAGAAACACAGAGAAAGAGCGGTGAAAGAGTGGGGCGTGATGGCATCAGGATTGCAGATCCGTCACCAGTTTCCCCCATTATTCATCCCGGTACGGTTTGCGGAGACGCACCGCGGCTGGCCAGCCGTCAGAGCCGGTTTGCATTGAACCTCATCTGCTAAGGTTAAGACGTGCGGACGGACAAACGCCCTTCTCAACGGCCTGAAAAAAAGGCACCCTCACGCGTGCATAAGCGGGGTGTCGTCGGATACAGCAAGAAGACAGCGCTGCTCGAGGAAGCGATCACGCACATGAACACCGGCAAGTACGGCCGGTCGTCGGCTGCACTCAAAGAACTACTCGCACTCGATCCGCAGAACACCGAAGCCCGCCGATTGTTTGCCACGCTTCATCTTCGGCTTGGAAGCCTTGTCACCGCCAGACAAGCCTTTGAGTCGCTCGCCAACGAAGCGATCGGGCGCCAGGATTACTGGCTGGCCGAGTCTCTGTTGCGAGAGTACTTGGCCGCCGGTCCTCGCTGCGTCCCCTTCCTCGAGCAGCTCGCGTATGTCTACCAGGAAAAGGGTGACGAATTGGCCGCCGTCGGCGAGCTCGGCAAAGCCATTGAAATCCTGCGAGATGATCCCGACCCTGACAATCCGCAGAAAGCTGCACAACTCTATTCGAAGATTAGGGAATTGGCGCCCGCAAGCTCCGTGGCCATGCAACTGGCTATCTTGTTCGACGTGCAGACCGGAGAGTTCCTGGTCCGCCCGTCCGCTCAGTCATCTGCGCACGACGATGCCTCGTCGTCACTTCCTGATGCATCGGCTACAGGCCATGTGGAGGACCTCCTTCCCGAAGTGATGCCTTGGGAGGTGACCGAGGAAACGCCTGCGGTTCCTGGCTCTGAAGCGCATCCAGCTGCACCCGACGCGACAGGTGAAGAGGCGGTTCTGTCCACGTCCTCTGTGATCGAAAATATCATATCCACGGACCAAGCCGTGTCGGAGTCCGCGCAGTGCATGCCTGTCGATGAATCACCGCTCTCCTTCACGCTGAGGACAGAGGAGACTCTCATCGAGCCCTCGGCCGACGCTTCGGACACGATAGCGGTGCCGAGCGAATCGGTATCGCCGCAGGCATCGGACGCCATGCCCTCGCACATGCCATGGGAGCAGATGGCTGACGCCTCGATACAGATCATCGAACCCGAAAGTCCCTCCCCTCCAAATCCGGGCTTGCTCGAATCGATCCTGGCCACATTGCGAACTGAAGATAATAGCGTCACCTCTGAGGCATTGGTTGCTGCAGAGGAAACAGCGCCTCAAGTGGAGGTCGAAGAGCCGATGGCATCGGCACCGGCAGCTGTACAGGAAACAGCGCCTCAAGCGGAGGTCGAAGAGCCGATGGCGCCGGCACCGGCCCCGGGAGCTGATGGCGATATTGCATTCGTCTCCCTGTCTTCACCAATGCCTTGGGAGCAAGTTTCCGATGCGGCGATGCAGATTCCTGCAGCGGAGCCTGCGCCTCTTCCACTTGTCGAAGACATGCCGTTCCATATCGCGACCGCTGAACCCGAGCCGCCGGCCTTATCCGCCGCGGTTGATGTTGACCCTTCCCCGGCCAAGCCGGCTCTTGACCAAGGCGCGCATCCATCATCCGACTCGAATCCTCCTTCACTTTCTTCGTCGCTGCCGTCAGCGGACAGCGCGCAGCCCGCCTCCTTCTCATGGAATTCGGTGTTTGACAAGGCGTGGAAATTCACAGCAGGGACCATGGCGCCGAGCGCCCCGGTTCCTTCAAGGAGAGGTCACGAGCCTGGTGATCAAGAGCAGTGGGGAGATGGGGGGCCGTCCTCTCCAGAGACAGTCGATAGCCCTGCTTCGGTAGAGCCGATCGCAGCCGTATCCTCGCTTCATATGGGGCCGTCCCTCTCACCGCTCGAGCCGGCAGTGCCCGTTTCGTCTTCGGCCGTCGTCGAAGAAGGCGCCATGCATGAAACCATCGTCGAACCGACGCCTCCACCGGCGGAGTCGTCTGAACATTGGAACACCGGTGAGGTGGCGATACAGGTCCATCGGCCTTCCAAGAAGCGCAAACGTTCGGGACACGGACCGGAGGAGGCTGAGACCAAGGTTTCTGCGGCGGCCTCCGCGACGGAGTCCTTGTCGGATGAACGTAGTCAGGACAGACGGGAATGGATAGCGAATGAGGCAACGCCTCTTGTTGAAGAGCATGTTTCAGCGCCGTCGGATCCCCGTCCGGATTGGATGAAGGCCACGGATACGATTACTTTCACTAGGCCGACGCCGCCCCCTGCACCGACATGGAGGGACGCACCGGCCGTGACGGCGGCCCCTTTGCAGGTCGAGGTGGCTCCATCTGCCGCCGCTTCAGCCGTCGATATGTTGTTTGCACGGAGCGGACCCATCGATGACGCCCGTCCGCATGTTCCTTTGTGGTCGAAGCCGGCCCCTCGTCTGATCGCTCGCCTGCATCGGATCCGAATCAACATCTGGTCGTTCATCTGGTCATGCTTTTCCACGACACGGTCTCTCACCTTTCTAGTCTTGATGACTGCAGGTGCTGTCGTGGTGGTGCTCGCTGCAGGTTTTGCTGGGATAGGGCTGACATGGATGGCCATGGAAGATGCGCCGAGTTCACTCTATCAGAGTTTGACCGTTAGCCCTCCACGATCGATCACGGATGCAAAAAAGAACGGCTATCTCATGC
Organism: Nitrospira sp.; assembly: GCA_035716265.1. Classification (GTDB taxonomy): domain Bacteria; phylum Nitrospirota; class Nitrospiria; order Nitrospirales; family Nitrospiraceae; genus Nitrospira_C. The sequence goes on along the minus strand of DASTJX010000235.1, from coordinate 16,922 downwards.
TCTTGGGATTTGACGCCCCGGCAGGATCGGACCCTCTGCAAGCCGGGTACGAGCGCAAACCAGGCCTACAGGACAGGGCGGCGGCACAAATCTGCCCGGGTGGCGACGAGGCGAAAGAAGACACAGGATCAGCCGGCGCTTCTGGGCAGGTAGTCAGGGGATGGGTCCGCAGCGGTGACGTTCTGGCGCAAATCAAAGGACAGACCGGCAGCATTCGCTCGTTCGCCTTGCGTGAATCCATCACGCTTCCCCGCTATCAGCAGTGGCTGGCCATGCCGTTCGATGATTGGGGATTTGGACAATCGCTGAGTCCCAATTGCTCACGCGTCTTGCTGGCGCACCGCCTCTACCTGCTGGAGGGATTCAGCCAAGATCTTGCCAGCGGAATTGATCGGCTGGAAACCGACATGCAGGCATGGCGAGCTGCGATGGGACAATCCAAGACCTTAGTCATGAAAATGCTTGCCGTCACGGCGGTGCAGGATGATGCCTCGGTAGCTTCGGGATTGCTCGCCCGCACGGAGCTGGACGGAGCCGCACTTGCGCGGCTGAATAAGATAGTGCGCCCTCTCGATCAGGCTGAACTCTCGGTTCGCTGGCCGATGCACAGCCAATTTACCTGGGCCACCAAATCGGTTTCGGCCGAACTTAGAGATGACCAGACTCGAGACCGTCCATGGCACGCGGCTATCGCGGCCGCAATGAAGTTGCCCATTCAACGCCGAGCGAATGCCTACGCCGAATATTATGAAGCGGCGAACAAGGCGGTGGCCGGAGGCCGTTACACGAACCTCCCGAAGCTCTCCTCCTTTGTACGGACGCCTCCATCCGGGGTGATGGATTACCTCCTCAATCCGGTTGAGCACATTGCCGGAGTCGAGCCGCTTCCTTCATGGGACCCGTACGTCATGCGGATGGTCGAGGTCGATGCCGAACTGCGTTTGGCTGGACTCCAGGCCTGGATTCGGAGGGGTCCGCAGGAAGGCGATGTTCTCACCCGATTGGCTAAAGCCGGCCGGGCTTACTACGACCCCTTTACCGGCCTGCCGATGCTGGTCAATCAGCGGAAAGGGCTCATCTACAGCGTCGGACGCGACGGAAAAGATCAGGAAGGGGACAACACTCGTGACCTGGCGGTACCAATTCCCTTCGTTTCATCTTCAGACTCCAGACGGGCTCCGCTTTCTCCTCCAACCCGATAACCCCGGCATGGCTGCCGCGTGATTTCACCTTGATGCGTCCGCTCCGGCGTCGGACGGCGGATGTACGCTTGACAGGCTCCAGGGTATTCCACAAAATCCCGTGAGCCGTTCCGCCCCCGGAGGGATACCATGAAATCACATCGGACCTCTCGCCTCCGGCAAGGAGCGCGTTCAACCGGACCGATTCCCACCCAAATCGTCTCGAACGAGGAGTTCACGCCATGGCCCCGTACGCCGGAACAGGCTTTAGTCGAGGAGGCATTGGCCAGAACGAGCCGTGAAGCGGCCGTGCGCCTCGGCATGACTCGCCGGCATTTTCTCAAGACCACGGGCGGAATGGCGGCGGCATTACTCGCCCTGAATTCGGTGTTCGGCCGTTTCTTTGAAGTGTTCGGAGCCGAACTGTTCGAGCCGGCAGCGTTTGCCGAGCAACAGGGCGCTTCCTACTTCGTCTTCGACGTCCAGACCCATTATGTCAGCACCAGCTATGATCCGTCTGATGCCGAAGCCCGCCGTCGCGGAGCGGTGTCAAAAGAGGCCCTCCTCGGATTGAGGCGGAGGGCGCGTGACACGGGACTCAATCCTCGACTCACGGCTGACCGTGGCACGATCGATGATCTTTCATGGCAAAACTTTGTCAAGGAGGTGTTCCTTGACAGCGAAACGTCGGTCGGGCTGATCAGCACCCCTCCGGGACCCTATCCGCAAGAAGCGGTCGTGCCGCCAAAGGAAATGGCGCATATCAGGGATGAGGTCAATCGCCTCGCCGGATCCCAACGGATGCTCGCTCACGGGTTGGCTACACCGCAATTGGGTGCTGCGGATTTGGAGTTCATGGCGCAGCAAGCGGAGCAACTGAACATCGATGCGTGGAAATGCTATACCGGCTCGTGCCCGAAAGGCTTTGACCACGGCTGGTGGATGGACGATGAGAAAATCGCGTATCCGATGTTGGAACAAGCGAGAAGACTGCATGTGCCACGTGTGTGCGTGCATAAGGGATTACCGCTCGGTCCGGTCCCTGATTACAATCACCCGAGGGATCTCATCAAGGCTGCCAGGGACTTTCCGGACATCGATTTTCTCGTCTACCATTCCGGCATGAAGAGCGCTCAATCCATTGATGAGGTGTTCAACAAGACCGGCGAGATACCCTGGACGACTGAATTCTGCCGAATGAAGCAGGCGCATCCAGGCGTGAAAAATATTTATATGGAGCTTGGCTCGACCTTTGGCCAGTTGGTAACCAGTCATCCACTGGTCTGTGCGCACTTGCTCGGCCAGATATTGCACGCGTTCGGTGACGATCACGTGCTGTGGGGAACCGACTCGATCTGGTATGGAACACCTCAGTGGCAAATTGAAGCGTTCCGCCGCTTCCAGATGCCGGACCACTTGATCGAACATCATCACTACCCATCGCTCACACGTGAGGTGAAGGCGAAGGTGTTCGGATTGAATGCCGCACGTCTGTTCGCTGTGGATCCGGTCGCCACGAGGCAGGGCATTCCCAAAGACTACGTTGGCCGGCTTCGTCTCAGTTATTTGGAGGAGGGACCGGAGCCCAGTCACCGGGTGTACGGATGGGTGGCGACGTAGAAACACACGCAGGATGAGGGGAAAGTGATGAAGCACGAAATTTTGTATCCAGGGGCTTTCCCGATGGTGCGAGTGGAACTGATCGCCGGAGAGACGATCAAAGCCGAGTCGGGTGCGATGGTCGCCTCCTCCCCGACAATCGACATCGAAAGCAAAATGGAAGGTGGTTTCCTCGGGGCACTCTCCCGGAAGCTGCTCACCGGCGAAAAATTCTTCTTTCAGACGTTGCGGGCTAGTCGCGGCGCGGGGGAAGTGTTGCTGGCGCCGACCGTCCCGGGTGAAATTGTTGTCATGGAACTGGACGGTCTCAATGAATACATGGTGCAAAAAGACGGGTTTCTCGCCGGCTCCGAATCGATCAAGATTGAAAGCCAGATGCAAAGCCTCAGCCGGGGACTGCTCGGCGGGGAGGGATTTTTCATCTTGAAAATCAGCGGCAAGGGGTCATTGATTGTAAACAGCTTCGGCGCCATCCATAAGATCGAACTGAAACCGGATCAGGAATATATCGTCGATAACAGTCATCTGGTTGCCTGGTCGGGGACCACCTCTTATCACATAGAGCGCGCGGCTTCGGGCTGGGTGGCGAGCTTCACGTCGGGCGAAGGATTTGTTTGCCGCTTTCGGGGGCCTGGGGTCGTGTACATTCAAAGTCGTAATCCCGGTAGCTTTGGCGCGTGGGTGCGCCAATTTATTCCAGTGAGCGAATAACTTGGGTTCAGCAACTGCCCCCACTTCTCCGAATGCGCTGTGCTTTAGCGACGAACTTCCTTCCACGGGGCTGCCCTGCCATGTCGAAATATCGGCGAACGGGCTGACGGTCCGCTTTGACGAAGGCCACGGCTTGGGCGAACTCGATCTGCCGTTTCGCGTTCTTTCAGTGTCGGCCGGTGGTCTCAACCACGATCAATTGGTTGTGCGATGGGGCTCGGCTCCCTCCGCGCAGACGGTCTATCTCAAAGACTCGTCTCTCATCCGAGCCTTCCGGTCGTCGGCGCCACCGGAACTGGTGAATGCACTTGATGCGACAGCCGCGACTGTCCGGCGAACGAGAAGCCGGAACAGGACGGCCTGGGGAATCGCCGCGGCTACCATCGGAGCCCTGATGATGGGGATATGGTTCAGCATGGATCTGCTGGTCGGCTGGGCCGTCGATCGGATTCCGCTCAACTGGGAGCGGAGGATCGGCGAATCGGCGTTTCAGGATTTCCTCATCCAACATCCGGCCGTGAAAGAGGGTCCGGCAGTAGTCGCGGTGCAGGAAATCACTGAACGGCTCATTGCTCACATTCCCGTCAATCCCTACACCTTCGAGATTGCCGTCGTTGAAAGCGAGGTCGTCAACGCGTTCGCACTGCCCGGCGGATACGTCGTCGTGTTCACGGCACTGTTGAAGGAGGCTGAGAACGCGGAGGAGGTCGCAGGAGTACTCAGCCACGAATTGAACCACGTGCTTGAACGCCATGCTCTCCAGCGAATCGTCAAACAATTGGGTCTGGTGACGGTGGTCGGCATTATTGTAGGGGATCAACAGGGGTTGGCAAGGCTCATGAGGCAGATTGGCGTCGAGCTGCTCTCCTTGAAATTCGGCCGCAGTCAGGAAACGGAAGCCGATCTGACGGGGCTCCAGTTGCTCCATCGATCCCGCATCGATCCCTCCGGGATGGTCACGTTTTTTCAGCGGCTCACGAAAAACGAGAGGGGAGGGGTGGAATGGCTCTCGACCCATCCCATGAGCGCCGCCCGGGCTCAACGGCTCGAGGCGGAAATTTCCAGGTTGCCGAGAACAGCGGCGGAGCCGTTTACCTTCAAATGGAACACCGTTCAGGACGCGCTCAGGCCGGTTGCAGTCAAGGGCTGAAACGACGGATGCTTCGGCTGGGCGTCATTGCGGACACGCACGGCCTTTACGATCCGGCAGTGGAGCCGCATTTTGCCGCGGTGAGCGAAATCCTTCACGCGGGCGACGTCGGTGGGAAGGACGTCATCCAGTGCTTGCAAAGGCTTGCGCCCGTGACTGCGGTATCGGGGAATGTGGATGGCTATGAAAGAAGCGGGTGGGCACGCCGTGTGGTACTGCGGCGCGGCGGGATAACCATCGTGCTCTGCCATGTGTTGTATGAAAACGGTCGGATGAGCTCAGAGGCCCAAGCCTGGCTGGATCTTGAACAGCCCGATGTGTGCATCTTCGGCCATAGTCACCGTCCAACGATCGATCGGCGCGGCCGCACGATCCTCTTCAATCCCGGTTCCGCCGGCCCCAAGCGATTTTCCTTGCCACGAGGGGTCGGAATTCTGACGATTTCACGCGGAAAGGCGGTGCCGTCACTGATCCAGCTGGGAGACCGTGCCTGGAAACGCCCGGCAGGTTGAACGCAAATCGCCACATAATGAGGTTGCGCGTGGTGAGCGATCGCTTGGGAAGGCACGCGTCATTCCATCTGATACAGCGTAACGACGTGCTCGGCTGACATGGTGGAGATTGCTGATTTATCGAACAGGTGTCGTTGCAGCATCTATGATTCGACTGGAGGCGCTCGCATGGCATGACTGAACCAAGGACATAAACCTCAGAGAGCGTCAAACAGTCATCCGGCGAAATTTTTTGAGACATCCATGTCCGAATTTGGGTATACTTCGCCTGGTACCGCCTAATCATCGTAGGCATCGGCGGTACAGATAACTCTTTCACTAAGGAGGACTTATGATGAGGAGAGTGCTGGTTCTCTCGGTAGCGGTGCTATTCGGTTTGCAGGTCGGCATTGCGTTGGCGGCCCCGACCGGCAACCCTGATACCGGACCCGGCTGCGGCCTTGGTAAGCTGGCTTGGCAGAACTATCCGCACCAAAAGACGATCGGCGTCCAGGTTATGCAAGCAACCACGAACGGCACTTTCGGCAGCGGCACCTTCGGGATCAGCAGCGGTACCTCCGGCTGCACCAACGACGGACAGGTCTGGGCCTCCGAAAAGGCGAACGTCTTTGCGGCGATCAACTTCGAGAATCTTGCTCAGGATATGGCGCAGGGACACGGGGAACACCTCAGCTCACTTGCAACGCTCATGGCTATTCCGGCTGAGCAGCAACCGGCGTTCTTCGCGATGACGCAGGAACGATACGCCTCCTTCGTCAAGGCGGGGGAATCCTCACCAGGTGCGATGATCAAGGCGTTGAATGACGCAGTGGCGACGCATCCTACACTGGCCAAAGTTTCATTGCATAAGTAAGCTCGTGCTGTGGGGTTCCGGTCTCATAGGCTGGAACCCCCGATTACGTACCTTCACCGCGTCCCTGTTCTTTCTTCTGCAGTTTTTTCGTGTTGATCACGGGGCTGCAGCCCCAGCGGACCTCTCCTATCTCCCGGCACTGATTGAACAAGCCACAGCTGCCCGTCTCGCCGACGAACGGGAATGGCATGTCCTGCTTCATTACAACCGAAACTGGTTCGGCGGATTCACCAGCATGCAGGATGATCCAGGGTTCTTCATGGCCCCTAATGGCAAGACGGACCCGCAGGCTGAACTCGCTGCGACCCTTGCCAGGTTTTTTTCTGATGAGTTAGTCGGCCGCTCGAAGCAGCCGGCCCAATGCGCCTTCATCGCGAGATATGATTGGCTCAAGGACAAGCTGCACTTTGACGAACGCCGATTACCGGCACAAGCTTGCGAACGGTTTACACGGTGGTTCAACGAGTTCAATGCCGAATCGATCAGCGTCATCTTCCCCACCGGATTTATGAACAATCCTTCCTCGATGTTCGGCCACACGTTCTTACGGATTGATGGCAAGGGCCAAACTCCGCAGACCCGGATCTTGGATTACACCATCAATTTTGCCGCAGAAGTGCCGCCCAACGCCGGACCTGAGTATGCCGTAAAAGGGGTATTTGGCGGCTACCCGGGGCACTTCTCGACGATCCCGTATTATCTGAAGGTCCAGGAATACCGCGATATCGAAAATCGAGATATTTGGGAATACCGCTTGGCCTTGACCGAACCACAAGTAAGGCGCCTCTTGATGCATACGTGGGAAATGGGGAATGCCTATTTCGACTATTTCTTTTTCGATGAAAATTGCTCGTACCACATCTTGTCGCTCATTGAAGCTGCCGAGCCCTCGATCCATTTGGTGGACCGGTTCCCGTTTTACGCGATTCCCGTGGACACCGTGCGCCTTCTCGGTCAATCCGGCATCATCGGCGAAGTCGTTTCCCGGCCATCAAGGAGTACGCTGATCCGGCGCAAACGTGAGGCGATGACCCTCGAGGAACGGGCTTGGCTCAAGCGAATGATCGAGGATCCCGCCGAACTGAAGTCGGATCGCTTTCGCACTCTCGCTCTCGACCGGCAAGCGTTCATCCTTGATACTGCCTCCGACTATCTCTTGATGAAAGGGAGCGGAGGTGAAGAGGGGGAGCCCTTCCGGCAGAAGAACCGAGCCATCTTGTCGGCTCGAAGCCACATGAGGGTGGCTCCCCACGAGATGACGATTGAACCCTATGTGAAACGACCGGATCTTGGCCATGGGACCAGCCGGATTGGCGTCGGGGGCGGTTGGCGAAATGATCGGGCGTTCGAAGAAATCAACGTTCGTGCCGCCTACCAAGATCTGTTGGACCCTGATCCCGGTTACACACCGAACGCGCAAATTGAAGCGATATCGTTTGCTGTGCGGCATTATCACAATGACTCACAAGCGAGGCTCGAGCGTTTCAGCCCACTGAACATGATTTCCCTTTCTCCGATCGATTCCCTCTTTCAGGCGCCCTCCTGGAAGCTCGGTCTTGGCATGAACACGATCGCCCATCGTGGTTGCCAGCTTTGCACCAACGGCTACTTGAACGGCGGCATCGGGGGAGCGGTTGAAACACATCTCGCTGGGCGGCAGGTGTTTTTTGCCATGGCTGAAGTGGAAGCGAATGCCAGTAAGGCCTATGAAGAGTCCCACCGGATCGGCGGCGGCGGCACCTTCGGCATGCTGGCGGATATCACGGATCGATGGAAGATCCTCGCCTCAAGCACGTATCTTCGGTATGCCCTGGGGGAAAAATCCGAGGACTGGCGATGGTCAATTGGACAGCGCGTCTCCCTGACCACGAATCTGGCCATTCGTGTGGAGTACAACCATCGGAACCACGATGATGATGTGTTGGCCACCTTGCACGTCTATTTCTGACCGAACCGCTGCCGTGCGATCTGTCATCCGTCTCGCTTTGGTGTCTCTCGTCGCGGCCTTATGGTCCGCGGTCCTAGTGGCCCGGGCACAGGACAGCTGGGGCGCAGACGATGCTCCTCCTGGCATGGGACCTGAAATTTATGGCGGAGTCTATGTCTTCGGCTCTTTAGCTCAAAATCGAAACCTGAATGTCGCAGGGGAAGCGCTCCCGTCGACGACGATCAAACACGCCGCCGGTGGCGGGTTCAAGGCCGGCGTGTTCCCTGCGTTCACCGGTTACGTGGCGGGGATTCAGGCCGAGTCGTTCGGACTGGGTCATGAGGTGAAGGCCCCTGCGTCCATGGGCGCTTCGGGCACGCAATCCGGACGTGGAACCCTTTTGGCTTGGACGACCATGGTGAGCCTCATCATTCAATACCCCGGCAAGCTCGTAAAGCCGTATGGGGGCGTCGGCGCGGGCTGGTCGTCGTCCTACCTGATCGACGCACACTTTACGAAAGAGGCGGTGACACAGACCGGCACGCTGCGTGACACGAGTGTGGCTTTTCAATATTTCGCCGGAGTCCGCATGCTTGTGACCGACAGCGTCTTTGTGTTTGGAGAGTATAAATACTTTGCGAGCCGCTACCAGTGGAGTGGAAACCTGGAGCCTTCGCTTGATTTCCGGACGCATATTGTGGCCCTCGGGGTCGGTCTCTCGTTTTAATGAGTCGACCTGACGGCCCTCTTGCCCGTCCGCGAGAGTCCTGCTACAAGATGGGACCGGACCCGAAATCTTTTCATGAATCCCGAATCTCATCATACTATCGGCGCGCGGCCAGCCGGCGAGCTCGTCCCGCTGCCTCCCCATCCTCTTTTGCGCCGCTACTACGACCACGATGAATCCCGTCAGCGCTTTCTCAACGACCTCTTCAATCGTACGGCCCACCAGTATCGCAATATCGATAAGGCAACCGGTCTTGGTTCCGGACTCTGGTATCGTCGAAAAGCGCTGCTGAGGGCCGGACTCAAAGCCGGTATGCACGTCCTTGATGTCGCGTGCGGGCCCGGTCTGGTTGCGCAATGCGCCCGTCAAGTCGTCGGTGCTGCTGGGTCGGTTATCGGACTCGATCCGAGTATCGGCATGCTCCGCGAGGCGAGGCGAGGCCCGTGCCATACGCTGGTGAATGCCATCGGTGAGCGGCTGCCCTTTCCTGACGCGTGCTTTGATTTCTTGAGCATGGGGTATGCCTTGCGGCATGTCTCCGATCTGCGCGACGCATTTTCTGAGTATCGACGGGTGTTAAAGCCCGGAGGCATCGTCCTTCTGCTCGATATTTGTCGTCCGCGTTCGCCGCTCTTGCTGTCTCTCTCCCGGTTCTACGTCAGGACGGTCCTGGGCATCGCCTTCTCGGCCTCAACGGGGAACCGCGACATGAAAACGCTCATGGATTATTGGTGGGACACGACTGAGCACTGTGTCGGGGCAGACACCATTGTCGCCGCATTGAAAGAGGCCGGATTTATCGAATGCGCGCTCCATGATCTGTTCAACGGGCTCTTGCGAGATTACCGCGCCGTGAAACCGGAAGCCGCTCAATGACCAGTCCACAGCGCTCGCCTTTTGAACTTGAGGTCGCCAAGTTGATCGTGGAGGCGCTCAAGTTGAAAGCGGATCCATCTTCCATCGAACCAGAGGCGGCTTTGTTCGGGGAGGGACTCGGGCTCGATTCCATCGATGCGCTCGAACTGTCGCTGGCCATCGCACAAACCTACGGGTATCTGCTTAAATCCAGCGACCCCGAGATCAAGTCTACGTTTTCTTCCTTGCGAGCGCTCGCACGCGCGATCGAATTACATCGCACGAAGTGATTCTTGTAGTGTCATGGTAGATGCACCTCTGATCGGCTCTTACCGCCCGGACGACGTGCTGGCCTGGGACTCCGATGGCCCTCGCTCCGCGAGTGAGTTTCTTTCAGAGGCGATCAATTTGGCCGGTGTGCTTCCCGACCGGCCGTCGGTGCTCAATCTGCTTACGAGCCGCTACGAGTTTCTTGTCGGCTTTGCTGCCGCAATGTTGCGCCGGCAAGTGACGCTCCTGCCGCAGAGCCGAGCGCCCGAGACCCTGCGCCGCATTGCCGTCGACCAGGAGAGTTGCTATTGCTTGACGGACCGGGGGGAACCGGTCCACGACATCCCTGCTGTCGTGCTGCCAGCCGAGAGAGGCTCGTCCAGAGGGTCGTGGAAAATTCCGCACATCCCACTCCAACAACACGTGGCCATTGCGTTCACATCCGGCAGCACCGGACAACCGACACCGAACCTGAAAACGTGGGATGCATTGGTGTCCGTGGCGCGTGCGACTGCCAGGCGGCTGGATTTGAAAGCGGCTCGCGTCCAAGGCGTGGTCGCTACCGTTCCTCATCAGCACATGTTCGGATTAGAGGCGTCGGTCATGCTGCCCATGCAGCAAGGGCTGACCATGCATGCGGGGCGGCCGCTGTTCCCCGAGGACATTCGCGCGGCGTTGGCCAAGTCACCTGAGCGATCCTTACTCGTCACCACTCCCTTGCACCTCCGAGCCTGTCTATTGGCCGGCGTGAGGCTTCCTCCCGTCGGGATGATCCTGTCAGCGACGTCCGCCCTAACCCCTGACCTGGCTCGGGAAGCCGAGCAGCGGTTTCATGCGCCCGTGCATGAAATCTTTGGGTTCGCGGAAGCAGGCAGCGTCGCGTCGCGGAGGACGGTGGCGGACGGAGACTGGCGTATGCTCGACGGCGTCGCCCTGTCACGCAACGGCTCTCGTGACTCCGTACAGGCAGCCTATCTGCCGTGCCCCGTTCCGATTCCTGATCGCATTTCGGTCACCGGACGGGCGACATTTCGCGTGTTGGGCCGCGTGGAGGATCAGGTAAACATCGCGGGGCATCGCGCGTCATTGGGCGACCTCACCCGACAGTTGTTGGAGGTTGAAGGGGTGCACGACGGGGTGTTTATCTTGCCCGACGGAAAGGAAGGATCGTTGAGTCGTCTCATGGCCTTGGTGGTGGCGCCTGGAAAGACCCAAGAAGACATCCAGCATGCGCTGAGGCGGCGCTTGAATCCGGTGTTTTTGCCGCGCCCCTTGCTGCTTGTGCCGCGGCTTCCTCGCAACGAAACGGGCAAGCTGCCTCGTGAAGCGTTGCGTCACCTCGTCGAGCGCTGGAAGAACGAATCGTCGCATGACCTATGAACGGACACTGACGATCAACGGGGATCATCCCGCCCTGCCGGGGCATTTTCCGGGCCATCCGGTCGTCCCGGGCGTCATCGTGCTCGACGAAGTCATCCAAACGCTCAAAGAGACCTATGGGCAGGAGTTGGTCGTCACGGGCATGCCGGCGGTCAAACTCTCTTCTCCACTAAGACCTGAAGAACGGCTCACCATTACCGTCGAATCACTGGATACCAATACGGCGGGCTTCACCTGCGAGGTGGGAAGCCGCCTCGTGGCGTCCGGGTCCATCCGGTTTCGATTGGCGGGCGGAAGTCGATCAGGCGGTTGATGGCCGTTGCCTGGAAAACGCGACAGGAACGTGGAAATAGGCGGTTGATCCGCCTGATGGCTTGGGTGGCAGAGTCGCTGGGAAGACCGGTGGCCAGGGCGCTGCTCATTCCCGTCTGTTTCTATTATCTCTGCCGTTCAGGCGGGGCGAATCAAACATTGCGCCAGTATTACCTCCGCGCGCAAGGCGGGTCGCCTGGCTGGCAAGGGCTCTTCCACCATTACTACTGGTTCGGGACCACGATTCTGGACCGGGTGTATTTTCTTCGTGGGCAGTTCAGGTTATTCGATATTCGAGTCAACGGCATTGAAACACTCACTCGAGCACTCTCGCTTGGACGTGGATGCCTCCTCCTGGGCTCGCATCTGGGCAGCTTCGAAGTTGTGAGAGCGATGGGCGTCTCACGCGAAGAGCTCGATATTAAGGTGCTGATGGACGAGGAGAACGCGCCTTTGATGCGTGCGTTCTTTCACGAGATAAACCCTGCCGTAGCCGGCAGCGTCTTGCAGGTCGGAGGCATCGACAACATGCTGCGTGTGCAGGAGTGTCTAGAGGGGGGAGGTATCGTCGGCATCATGGGAGACCGACTCATGTCCCATGACCAGGTCGTCCGCTGTAACTTTCTGGGCTCGGACGCGCCGTTTCCGACGGGGTCCATACGATTAGCTCACGTGGTCCGCGCGCCGGTGGTCATGTTTTTCGGTATCTATCGCGGAACCAATCGCTACGACGTGCAATTGGAACTACTGAGTGAGGAGATTCGACTCTCTTCAGAGCGGCGTAAGGACGACATACGGCGATGGACCCAGCAGTATGCGGACCGTCTCGCCCACTACAGCCGAAATGCCACCGACAACTGGTTTAACTTCTATGACTTTTGGCAAGACGCTCCTTAAGTGTGTGCCTCCTTGCCGGAGGGATGACCTAACCTCCGACAGCCAAGAGTCATGGAACAAATCAACATGAAAGGCTTGCCGGATCCGGGCAGAAGAAGAATGACCTACTTGAACCAACTACGGCAGCTGTGTGCCCTCGGCTGCCTGATGATCACGTTTGGGAGCTTCTCTCCGACTCTCGATGCCTCTGACGCCGACTGGACGGTTGAGAGGTTGATGGCCTTGGTAAGGGAGCAGCGAAAGCCATCGGTCGGATTTGAAGAGGCCATCTATTCCTCCGTGCTGACTGAACCGTTGAAAGCTCGCGGCGTCCTGCGGTTCACCCCGCCGACGACGCTGGAAAAGCTCGTCACGGATCCCGTTCAAGAGCGGTACGTCATCCAAGGAGATCGCGTCACAATTGAGAATCCACGGAAAGGAGTGACACGAACACTTTCGCTTGGAGCGTATCCGGCTCTCCGGAGTTTCGTTGAGGCGTTTCGCATGAGTCTCATGGGCGAGGCCGCGCAGTTAAAACAGCTCTACGAAGTCACCCTCGAGGGGACCCCTGCTAAATGGACGCTCTTGCTGCGGCCACTTGATCTTGAAGCCAAGTCTGTCCTCGATTACCTGCTCTTCACCGGCTCGGACGGTCGCATCAGCACCATTGCCGTCCGCTCGCCGGATGGTGATCGTACGGTCACGACACTGCTCTGGGGAGCACGTCAGTGAGGCAGAGGTATGGAGTCGGGGCCCTCTGGCTTCTCGCCATGCTGCTTGGCCTCTGGCTGGTTGTCACAAAGGTGGTGGTCCACAGTGAATTGGGCGATTTGCTGCCGGATGGAACAACTGCGCCGCAACGTCTCTTGTTGACGCAGCTGCGAAGCGGCCAGGCCGGCCGGATGCTCTTGCTCGCCATCGAGGGTGGAAATCCTGACGAGCTGGCGGACACCAGCAATGCTTTGCGAGAGCGGCTTCAGGCCACCGGCCACTTTGTATTCATCGCCAACGGCAACCAGGCTGTGGAGCGCCGCGACTGGGACATCCTGTTTCGATGGCGGTATCTGCTCAGTCCACAGGTCGGTCCTGAGTCCTTCTCGAGCCAATCGCTTCGTCACACGCTGGAGCAACGGCTTGACGATCTTCGCTCGCCCCTGGCGCCAGTCATCAAACCCACGTTACGAGAAGATCCTACCGGCGAGGCGCTGGCCATACTTGCTGCAGTGTCCCCGGCGGAGACGCCGGCCTCACATCGCGGTGCGTGGATGTCCCGGGACCGGTCAAGAGCCTTGCTTGTCGCAGAAACACTGGCCACCGGTTTCGATGCCGATGCTCAAGCACAGGTCCTGCAACACGTGCGCGCCTTGTTTGCATCGCTGGTCGGGGCATCGCCGTTCCGATTGCACATGAGTGGACCTGGGGTATTTGCGGTCGAGATCAAGCGCACCATTGAGATGGAAGCCTGGTGGCTATCGATGGCTGCCGCCACGCTCGTGTTGGTGTTCCTGTATGCCAGTTATCGATCGGTCACGCTGGTGTTGTTGAGTGCCATCCCACTGACTTCCGGAATCCTGGCAGGAATGCTGGCGGTGCAAGGGTGGTTTGGGTTTATTCATGGCATCACGCTGGGCTTCGGGATCGCGCTCCTGGGGGTGGTGGACGATTATCCGATCCACCTGTTCAGCCATTTGACCGCTCGAGGTTCGGCCGGAGAGGTCATTCGTGCGATCTGGCCGACGATGCGCCTGGGTGTGCTCACGACGACCATCGGATTTGCTTCGCTGCTGCTTTCCGGGTTTCCCGCACTCGCCCAGCTCGGAGTGTTTGCCGTCGTGGGTCTTTTGACGGGAGCGGCAGTCACCCGGTGGATTCTCCCTCTGTTCGTTCCCGACGGTTTTGTTCCGAGACATGCCTGGGCGGGGTACGCATCGACGCTGCAACGAGTGTCGCGCATGAAGCCGCTCGTGCCGGTTGCCGTTCTCCTTGCCAGCTCCGCCTTGTTGTGGTCTCATACGCCTATATGGCAGACGGATCTAGCCGATCTCAGCCCTGTCCCGGAGAGGCAAAAACAGCTCGATCATGAACTGCGGCAGGAGCTGAGCGCACCGGATGTTCGGGATCTCTTGATGATCGAGGGACCAGCCGAAGAGGCGGTGCTCCAAGCCGGGGAAACGGTGATGCCCGAGATAGAACAGCTGCGTCGGGATGGGGTCATTGCCGGTTATGACCTGATTTCACGCTACCTCCCGAGTCATCGTCTGCAGCAGCAACGACAGCAGTCCTTGCCCGAGTCACACGTCCTGGAGCGAAATGTTGAGACGGCGGTCAAAGGCCTCCCTTTCACGGCCGGCTTGTTTACCCCTTTCATTGATGCGGTGGATGGTGCACGATCTCAATCGCCGGCCGGCAGGACATTATTTGAGGGAACCGCGCTCGGAATGAAAATGGCATCCCTGCTGTTTGAGCAACAGGGACAGTGGATAGGAGTGGTCCCGTTGCGCGCGGTGGAGGACCGCCAACGGTTGAAGCAGATCGTGACCGGTTGGAACGTCCCCCAAGTTGGTTATGTCGATCTCAAAGAAGAATCCAACCGCCTGATGACCGATTACCGTGACCGGACCTTCTCAGTCGTGCTGTGGGGAGGGCTGGCGATTGCCGTGATTCTGGCCATTGCGTTGAAGTCATTCAAGCTGGTAGGGCCGGTATTCCTTCCTATTCTTAGCGCCTTAATCGTGATGGTGGCCTTGGTCAATGCGTCGGGCGAATCTCTGTCCTTATTTCATGTCGCGACCTTCCTGCTGGTCATCGGGCTGGGGCTCGATTACGCCCTGTTCTTCAACCGTTCGGAGGGAACTGCAGAGGAGCGAGCCCACACCGTGTATGGGCTGTTCGTCTGCGCGACCACCACAATTCTCGTGTTTGGCGTTCTGGCCACCTCGACGATTCCGGTGCTGCACGCCATAGGCCTGACCGCTTCTGTCGGGTCGTTCTGCTGCCTGCTCTTCACCGGGCTGATGGCAAAGGATAAGGTGCATGCCTCCGGATAAACGCGCGATGACTCCCTTGACGCTGTCCGCCTACACGCTGGTCGCCGCGAACGGTCGGGGCATCGGGGCGGTATCCCGATCGTTGTGTGATCGGCGCTCCGGCTTGCGACCCTGTAATTTCGAGGATGCCTTGCTCAAGACCTATATCGGCCGGGTGGATGGTCTCGAGGATTTCTCACTTGGAAACGGGTTAGCGCCGTTCGATTGCCGGAACAACCGGCTGGCGTGGCTTGCCCTGCAACAAGACGGATTCATGGTGGCGGTGGCCGAAGCGAAACAACGCTACGGCTCTGACCGCATCGCTGTCGTCATGGGAACCAGCACCTCTGGGATTCTCGAGACGGAGCATGCCTATGCGCAAATGGATCCTCAAACCGACAGGCTTGTAGACGATTTCACGGCACGCTACCGATACACACACAACCTGTTTTCGTCAGGACACTTTGTCCGGACCTGTCTAGGGCTGCGTGGGCCGGCCCTCGTCATCTCCACTGCCTGTTCATCCAGTGCCAAAGTCTTCGCAACGGCCGCCCGGTATCTGCAAGCTGGTCTGTGCGATGCTGCGATCGTCGGGGGTGTGGACAGCCTCTGTCTGACCACGTTGTACGGCTTTTCCGCCTTGCAGTTGCTGTCGGCCCAGCCCTGCCGTCCTTGCGATGAAGATCGGGACGGTCTCTCTCTGGGTGAAGCCGCCGGGTATGCGTTGCTTGAATCGAGCGCGAATGTTCGGAGAAAGGGAGCCATCGCACTGCTCGGCTACGGTGAAAGCACGGATGGCCATCATATGTCCCAGCCGCATCCCGAGGGATTGGGCGCTATTAGAGCGATCCGGCAATCGCTGGAACGCGCGGGCCTTGCCCCCTCGGACATCGACTATGTCAACCTCCATGGGACAGCGACGAAAGCCAATGATGTGGCGGAGGACAAAGCGGTCTATCACGTGTTCGGTTCATCTCCAGCGGTCAGCTCTACGAAAGGCTGGACAGGCCATACACTGGGAGCGGCCGGTATCACCGAGGCATTGATGACGGCGATCTGCATGAAAGAAGGATTCGTTCCCGGCACGCTTCACTGCGAGCGTGTCGATCCGGCCTTGAAAAGCCGCGTCATCCAAAACAACGAGGTACGGCCGGTCAGGCGGGCGGTGAGTAATATCTTCGGATTCGGCGGTAACAATTGCAGCCTGGTGCTCGGAGTCTTGTGATGCAGGTGGGCATCTTGGGAGTGGGCCTGTTGAGCGCCGGCCTTGATGGCTGGATGACAGGACGTCCGATTTTGGCCGGCGCGTCTTCGTACAGCCCCGGTTCCGTACCGGAGCCGGAGCCGACATTGCTGCCGGCGAACGAACGACGCCGCAGTAGCGATGCCGTTCGCTGGGCTCTGCATGTCGCACACGAAGCTGTCCTCCTGTCGGCACTTGACGCACAGGAGCTCGCCACCGTATTTGCCTCCTCCGGCGGTGAGATGGGCGTGTTGGACAAGTTGTGCCGGGCACTCGCTA